>CANRBU010000001.1 GCA_947628925.1 uncultured Clostridia bacterium
AATTACAGAATTCATTCCCTTAAAGTAGCCTAATATAAACTTAATCAAAAAGTGTCTAACTTTTTGGGTTCAGTTCATTTCTAGGCTCTTCCATATTTTTTATTAAATATTTATATAATAATATTGAAAGTATGTTTCTTGTCCTGCTACAACTGATTTATTAGCAGTTTTGTTCTTTGTTGGACATGCAATTCTTATTTTCTTTATATCTGTTGAATCTGTTTTAAAATATAAATATCCGTTAGTAGTTTGTTTTGCTGCAATATCTGTTTGCAAAAGTTGATTTTTATTTACAGAATTTTCAACTTCAAAATCTTGCATTCCAGCATTTACATGTGCTAATTCATTACCATTAGAATCTAATAAGGCAAAACTATATGTTAAAATATTTACTGATTTATTGCCATTATTAGTTATAGAAAGGTTTACTCCTGTATATGGAATTTTCTCATCCTCATAAAATCCACTAAAATATGTAACATCATCTAATTTATTTAGCTTAAATGATACACTTTCATCATATTCATTTATTTTTAAAGTTTCATTTTTGTTTACTGAGCCTCCGCCTTTATTTCCTCCAAACATAAATATCAATGCTATTGCAACAATTACTATAATAACTATAATCAATATTTTATTATTCTTTAGTTTCTCCATAAATTTTCCCCCTTATTAATATATTTTTATTTTTCCTCATTTTTCTTATATAAAAATGGAAAAATTAAAACTAAAAACACACCTACACACATTAAATAAAAGCCAAGTCCAAAATTCCATGTCACACCATTTTCTGGTTGCATGTTGACTACTTTAAAAATAACATTAAGTAATACTGCAAGTTGTATTATACTGCTGATTAATGTTAACTTCACATTTGTTAATCCTTTAAAAAATTTTGGTGAAATTTTTTCGCTAAATATAACTATTAAACTAAAAATTGACAATATGAAAGTTAAAGCTCCGTCAGGTGTATTTTTAAATTGTTGAGTTTGTGAATAGTCAATTATTGTAGAACCTACTGTAGCCCAATTGCAAAATAAAGAAATAATAATTATTACATTTCCTATGATTCCAAGTATTTTTGTATTTTTTACTTTTTCTAACATTTTTTTATTTCTCCTTTCATATTTATTTTTATATACGAATTTTCAGTTACACCTCCTCTACTTCATCTTCTGTGATAATTATTATTATTTTTAGTATCACTTATTTATTTTCATTTTAGCATAAATATTTTACTTTGTAAAGTATTAATTTACAAAGTAAAATATTTCTTTGTTTATACATTGAATTTTAATTTATATAATTGCTAATAATAATTAAATAGAAAGGAACTCAACTATATGTGTAAAAATAGTAAAATTTTGAAAATTATTGGTAACAATATAAAATAAGCTAGATTGTCCAACAAATATACACAAGAACAAGTAGCAGAAAAAATAGGTTCTTCATGTAAATTTATTTCTATGATTGAACGTGGAGTCAGTGGGTTAAGTGTTTCTACTATAGCTAATTTATGCGATGTTTTGGATATTGAACCTAATAGCCTTTTTAATGGAATTATTGATTTTCATAATAATGATGTTTCTAATAAATATATTATTGATAGTCTATCTTTACTATCTTCTGATGATAAAGATTTTATTATAAGCGTTATTGACTATGTGTTGAAAAAAAATAGTTAATAAAGATATTTCAAATGTTGCAATTTTACATAAAATATTGTATAATAGTTACGTAATATGTATAGGAACCAATCGTCATATGCAAGTCGGGAGGTTTCTATGACCTCCCTATAATTTAAGGAGGTGTATCACATGATACAATCTTGCGAAAAGCAAGAACAGCAACTGTGTGGAACAATGGTACATGGATATAATTGTATCCAAACTGATGACGGAAAAAAAGTTGAACTATTTACGAAAATCGTTGTTGAAACGATTGACGGAAATAAATTACGCGGCGAGATTGCATATATCGCTGAAAATTATTTCGATATTCTTCCGTTTCAGGAACCCATTAAAAAGATTTACTTTTCCGATGTTAAAAAAATTGCCATTGTATAATCCACACAGCAAAAAAGGAATCTGCCTAAGATTCCTTTTTTGGTTATATGTTTATTTATCAGCTTTTTTATCTTCATTTTTTTCATCTTTGTCTTTTACAACATCAACTTTTTCTTCTTTAACAGTATCAACAACTTCTTGCTCTACTGGTTTTTCAGTTTCAATAGCTGGTGCTTCAACTTTTTCTTCAGCTACAGTTGTTTCTTCTACAACTTCATTTTTAGCTGTTTCTTCAACTACAGCTGGTTCTTCTTTAGCTTCTTGTTCTACTGGTTCTTCTACTAAATCTTCTTTTATAAGAATTTCTTTATCTTCTATTCTAGCACCAATTTGTTCTTTTGTTTTAGCTGATTTACCAAGTCTTTCTCTTAAATAGAATAGTTTTGCACGTCTTGCTTTACCTACTCTTACTAATTCTACTTTTTCTACTAATGGTGAATGTACTAAAAATGTTTTTTCAACACCTACACCATAAGAATTTTTTCTTACTGTAAATGTTTGGTTTATTCCTCCACCTTGTACTTTAATAATTATTCCTTCAAATACTTGGATTCTTTCTTTGTTTCCTTCTTTAATTCTAGCATGTACTTTTACAGTATTTCCAACTTTTAAATCAGGAATTTTATTCTTAAGTTGTTCATGTTCAATTGATTTAATAATATCCATTTTAGAATTTACCTCCTTCTTTTTTTGAGCGGTGCCTAACTTTGTGGCACTTCATTTTTTATTTTTTCTAAAATTTCTTTTTCATGTTCTGACATTTTATAGTTTTTTAATAAATCTGGTCTTTTTGTATAAGTTATTTCTAAAGCTTTTTCTTTACGCCATTTTTCAATGTTTTCATGATGACCTGACAACAAGATTTGTGGAACTTTTATACCTTCAAACTCTTCTGGTCTTGTGTATTGTGGATATTCAAGTAAAACCTGTGAAAAAGATTCTTCTTTAATTGAATCATCTGCTAGCACACCTTCTACATATCTACTCACACAATCTATTAAAACCATTGCTGGTAATTCTCCACCTGTTAAAACATAGTCACCAATTGAAATTTCTTCATCAACAATCTTATCTAATACACGTTGGTCAATTCCCTCATAATGTCCACATAGCAAAATCAAATTTTCTTCTTTTGCCAATTCTTGAACTTTAGCTTGAGTTAATTGTTTACCCTGTGGTGACATGTATATTACTTTTGATTTTTCAGTTTTAACTGATTTATAAGCTCTATACACAACATCAGGCATCATTACCATACCTGCTCCACCACCATATGGAGTATCATCTACTTTTTTATGCTTGTTTTCTGAAAAATCTCTGATATTTACTAAATTCAAGTTTATCAAATTTTTTTCTTGTGCTTTTCCTAGAATACTTGTTTTACATATTTCAAACATTTCTGGAAAAAGTGTTAAAACATTAAATTGCATGATTTTCTCCTTATTTATTCTAATCCTGTAACCATGTGTACAATTATCTTGTTTTCTTCTAACGAAATTTCTTTTATAACATCTTGTATTGCTGGCAATAAAATTTCTTTTTGTTCTTGTGTTTTTACAACATAAATATCATTACTTCCTGTATTATAAATATCATCAAGGACTCCCAAAGTTTTTCCTTCATCTGTATATACTTGCATTCCAATTAGGTCTGCTATGTAGTAACTTCCTTCTTCTAGTTTAGCTGCATCTTTGCGTTCTACTTTTAAAATGCCATTACGCAAATTTTCTGCATCTTCAACTTTGTCAATACCCTTGAATTTTAGTAATACCATGTTTTTGTGATATTTTACTTCTTCTATTTCATATTGTTTTTGGGTTTGTCTAATTACAACATATACTTTTTTTAAGTTGTCAAACCTTGTTATGTCATCTGTATATGGTGTAACTTTTACCATCCCTTTAATACCAAAAGCTTTAACAATTTGACCTATTTCAAAATATTCTTGCATAGATAACTCCTAATCTAAGAACTCTACATTAATTTTTTGTTTTTCCTTTACTGCCATTGATTTTATTACAGTTCTTATAGATCTTGCAATTTTACCTTGTTTTCCTATAATTCTGCCCATGTCTTCTGGTGCAACTCTTACTTCTAATGTTAAACTTTTTCCATCCTCTGATGTTTTTTCTGTAATTTGAATTGCATCTTGATTTTCAACTAAATGTGTTACTATAGTTTCTAAGATATCTTTCATATCCTATACCTCCTATTTTGCCTTAGCAATAAGTGCTTTTACTGTGTCTGTTGGTTTTGCACCATTTTTAATCCATTTTTCTACTTTTTCTTTGTCTAGTACAATTGTCTCTGGTTTGCTCATTGGGTCATATGTTCCTATTTGTTCTACAATTTTACCATCTCTTGGGCTTCTTGAATCTGCCACAACAATATGATAAAAAGGAGCTTTTTTCTTTCCTTCTCTTTGCAATCTGATTTTTACCATTTTAGTCACCTCCTTAAAATTTAAAGTTCTTTAAAGTATTTTCATCAATACCATTCATCAATTTTTTCATTCCACCTTTGTTGTTCTTTAGCTGTTTCATCATTTTTTGTGTTGCCTCAAAAGATTTTATGAATTTATTAACTTCTTGTACAGATGTACCACTTCCCTTTGCAATTCTTTGTCTACGACTGCCATTTAAAATTCTATAGTTTCTTTTTTCTTTTTTTGTCATAGAACAAATAATTGCTTCTATTCTTTCAAATTCTTTATCATCTACTTTTACATCTTTAAGTTTGTTCATTCCAGGAATCATTTTTAATAAAGAAGAAAAAGAACCCATTTTTTTCATTTGTCTTAGTTGAGCTAAATAATCATCTAAATCAAATTCGTTTTTACGCATTTGTTTTTCCAATTTTTCAGCTTGTTCTAAGTCAAAACTTTCTTCAGCTTTTTCAATAACAGATAGAATATCTCCCATACCTAATATTCTTCCGAGCCATTCTATCTGGATAAAAGATTTCTAAGTCACTTAATTTTTCACCGGTTGCTGCAAATTTAATTGGTCTCCCTGTTATTTTCTTTACTGAAAGTGCTGCACCACCACGAGTATCACCATCTAATTTTGTTAAAATAATCCCATCAATTCCTACTTCTTTATGAAATGTGTCAGCAACATTTACTGCCTCTTGACCTGTCATAGAATCGACTACTAACAAAATTTCATGTGGTTTTACAGATGCTTTAACATTTTTTAGTTCTTGCATTAATTCTTCATCAATTTGTAAACGACCTGCTGTATCTAAGATAATAACATCATTCAATTTTGATATTGCTACATTTATTGCTTGTTTTGCAATATGTACAACATCTTTTGATTGTTCATTACTAAATACAGGTATATTAAGTTGATTTCCTACAACTTGCAATTGCTTTATAGCTGCTGGTCTATATACATCACAAGCAACTAGCAATGGCTTTTTACCTTGTTTGCGAAATAAATTAGCTAATTTACCAGCTGTTGTTGTTTTACCTGAACCTTGAAGTCCAACTAGCATAATTATTGTTGGAGGGTTAGGTGTAAAATTAACTTTACTTTCTGTCCCACCTAATAACTCTATAAGTTCATCTCTTACGATTTTCACGACTTGTTGACCAGGTGTTAAAGACTTAAGTACATCTTGCCCTAATGCTTTTTCTTGAATTGTACTAATAAATTCTTTAACAATTTTATAGTTAACATCAGCTTCTAATAAAGCAAGTTTTACTTCTCTTAGTATATCTTTTAAATCTGATTCTGTAATTCTTGCTTTTCCACTTAACTTTCTTGTAATTTCTTGTAAGCGGTTTGATAGACCTTCAAAAGCCATTTATTTCACTCCTTAGTAATAATTTATATTAAATAACGTAGTTCTTTTTTTACACTTTCCAAAATGTTAGCAATTTTTTGATCTGAATAATCTTTTTGAATTTTCGCTATTTCTAATAAAACTTTATTTATCTTTTTTTCTTGTTTCAACATCCTTTTCATAAAAGCCAGCTTTTCCTCGTATTCGAAAAGTTTTTTCTCCCCTTTCTTTATAATATCTCTTACAGCTTGCCTAGTCACTTGATTGTTTTCAGCAATTTCTGAAAGAGATAGATCATTATTATAATAGTCATTTATAAATTCATATTGCTTTTCTGTTAATAAAGCACCATAAAATTCGCATAACATACTTATTTTTATTTTATTTTCTAAATTCTTTTTTTCTTCCATATACTTTTACTCTCTCTTTTGAAAAAATAAATTTGTACATATGGTGATTAAATGTAATGCATTTCTACTTTACACCTTTTTTTCGCTTTTGTCAAGCCTTTTTTATAAATTTCTTTAGTTTTTTGCATAAAATTTTATTTTAATAGTCTTTTTAAAATCTGTTCTCTACATTTTGTTTCAAAACTATCATCTAAATTTTGTAATTCAATTTTTTCGCCATATTTTCTTTCTAAGCAATATTTTATTATATAATCTGCTATTTGTGGATTTTTAGAAAGTAATGGGCCATGTAAATATGTTGCAATTACATTTCCTATGAAAAATCCTTCATGTGTGTTTCCAAAGGAATTCCCATTACCATATAGAACTTTTCCAAAAGGAGACATTCCATTAAAAGTTTGTCCACCATGGTTTTCAAAACCAATTACTTTAGTTGGATTTCCCTCTTGTAACTCAACTTCTAATACAATATTCCCAATACATCTTTTTTTTCTATCATTTATAGCTTCTGTATAATATGGAAAAATTTCTAAGCCCGGAATAATGTTACCTTCTACACCTTTATAGTATTTTCCAAATAATTGGTATGCACCACAAATTAGTAAAAAGAACACTCCTTCTTGTACAGCTTTTTTTATATTATCTTTGTATTTTATTAAATCATCTGCTAATATACTTTGTTCATTATCAGCCCCACCACCAGCAAAAACAATATCATAGCTTGAAAAATTAGGCGTTTCGTCATTAATTGAATAATTGTCTATTTTGCAAGATATATTTCTTTGTTCCATACGATATTTCAAGACTTGAAGATTTCCATAATCTCCATATAATTCTAACATATCTGGATATAAATATAAAATTTTAAGTTCTTTCATCTATAACATTCCTCTCAAATATATATGAATATTATTCTTTTAGCTTAAATATTGCTTGTCTTGTAGGTTGCAGTGCAGTATAATTTGCTATTACATATTTTTTTGTATTAGTTTTATATAATTCTTTAGCTGCCTCATCTAAATTTTCACAAGGTACAATTTTCTTTGCATCAAAACCTGAAGTTTTTATTCTAATTGCTATATCATATTGTCTAGTTCCTGCTGTAATTATTCTTGTTACTTTATTTTCAAATAAGTTTTCAAAATTTATATCCCAGATCCAAGAAACATCAAAACCATCTGCTACATTATCATTTAAAACAAATAATAATTCTTTTTCTTCTTCATCTTCCTTCAAAAGCCTTAAACTAACATTTGCACCAGTTGGATTTTTTGCCAAGTTTATAATTGTTGGAATTCCTTTTATACTTACATTTTCTAATCTTCCATTTTTTAGACTAAACTTTGAAAATGCTTTTATAATATCATCAGCATCTATTTTGTAAATGTTCATAACACTTAATACTGCTAGATAATTGTAAATTGTATAAATGCTATTATCTTGTATTTTATAAGTGATACCTTCTACTTGAAAACTTCTTTCTTTTAAATCTACATTTTGTGCTTCTTTGTATATTTGATTTTCTCCATAATTACAATTAGGGCACTTAAATCTACCTATATGAGAATATTGATAATATTCATATTCTAAACGAGTCTTGCAAAAAGGACAGAATTTTCCCTCCCCTGCTTCTTTCATTCCTGATGTTGCATGCTCATATTTTTGTACGCGATAATAATATATTTTTTTATTATCAGGGTTTGCTTTTCCAAGTCTTGCAACATTAGGGTCATCTGCATTTAAGACTAAGTTTCCAGTATAAGTTTTTAAAAATTCATTTATTTTTAATATTAATGTTTCTACTTCACCATTGCGGTCTAATTGGTCTCTAAAAAAGTCTAGAACCACAAGTGTATCTAACTTTATAGTTTTAAACACTTGTGGTACATAGCTTTCATCTACTTCAAAAGTAATATAATCCGCCTTTATTTTTCCTGTTAATGTTGCATTTTTTACTAATGTTGACAAGATTCCTGTTTCCATATTATTGCCTTCTTTGTTACTAACAACTTTGTAACCTGCTGTTTCTAATGTATATCTCATACAATTATTAGTTGAAGTTTTCCCATTTGTTGCTGTTACTGCAATAACTGGACAATTTATTTTAAAATATGCTAACATATTTTTATTTAGTTTGATTGCAATTTTTCCAATTATATTTCCGCCTTGTTTTCCAAATAATTTTAATATAATGTTAATTGTTTTTAACAAAATCATATAAATTATATTCATACGCATTTCCTTTCAGTTTATATTTTTGATGAAAACTTAAATTTGCATTTTTCTCGAATAAATTTACTAAAGCCTTCTGGTGTTCCAACTTCAAAAGATTGTTTATCTAATAAAAAAGCATGTGTTTTGTCTATGTATAAATAGAAATATTCTTCTGTTTCAAATACTTTATGTAATTGCCAATAAAAAACTTGTCTGTTAAGTTTTTGACTATATATTAAAAACTTTTTTTCAAAAAATTTGAATATAAATTCTTGTTCATTTTCAATTTTTTTACTTTGTTTTTCTTGTTTTACTGTTTGTATAGGATTGTAAAAACGCCATAATAAAAATAAAACAAGTATCACAAAAGTCAAAATAGAAATAAAATAATTTTTTGATTGAATTTGCATTACAAAACAAAATAATAATGCTACTGCTATTGCAAATGTGTATGTATAATATGAAAAGCCATATTTTTCTTGATGAAATTCTAAAAATTCATCATAAGCTTCTTTACTGTATTTTGTTTTATTTTTAAATAACACCTTCACTTCTTATCACATTCCTTTTTACCACGAATCTTGAAATTTATCAAAATTCGTGGTAGTTTTATGTTAGTTTTAAGATAATTCAAAATTAACTAATTGGTTGTCTCTTAGACTTTTTTGAACATCTAAAATTCTTTGGTTTGAAGAACCTCTAAAACGTAATTTTAAATCTTTTTTATCTTCCTCAAATTTACCATCTACAATTACATCTATATATTTTAATAATTCTTTTGTTGTTTCATTCTCAGTTAGCATATGGTTAATTACATCTTTTTCAAAATCAAAACCTGTATAACACCAAATATTTTTATCAGGAAATTTTTCTTTTACTTTTTTAACAAGTGGCAATAATCCTTCTTGGTTTTGTTTCTCTAAAGGTTCTCCTCCCAAAAGTGAAAGTCCTGAAATATAATCATGATTCATATAATTTATAACAGTATCAAGTTCATTTTCAGTAAATTGATTACCATAGTTAAAGTCCCATGCACATTGGTTAAAACATCCTTTGCAGTGGTGGTTACATCCACTAACAAAAACTGAAACTCTAACACCTTCACCATTTGCAACATCTACTTTTTTTATATCTGCATAATTCATAATTGTTAAAATCCTTCCTAGTTAAATTTCAATTATAAATGCATTACTCTTTGTTTGATTTCCTTTGTTTTTCCTGCATTCCAAAAGTTCTCTCCTAAATATCCACAAGTACGTCTAACTACAGTTAATCTTGCATGATCTTTATTTCCACAATTAGGACATTCCCATTCATTATCTTTATTTATAATAATTTCTCCATCAAAACCACATTCATGGCAATAATCTGATTTTGTATTAAATTCTGCATATTGAATATTATCATATATAAATTTTACAGCTGTTTCAAGTGCATCAAGGTTGTGTTGCATGTTTGGTATCTCTACATATGAAATACATCCACCTGTTGATATTTTTTGGAATTCACTTTCAAAAGATAATTTATCAAATGCATCTATTTTTTCTCTTACATCTACATGATATGAATTTGTATAATATCCTTTGTCTGTTACATCTTTAATTGTTCCAAATCTTTCTTTATCTATTTTTGCAAATTTGTAGCATAAACTTTCTGCAGGTGTTCCATATAATGCAAAACCAATATTTGTTTCTTTTTTCCATTTTGCAACTGTATCTTTTAAATATTGCATTACTTTTATTGCAAAGTCATGACCTTCTTTTTCAGTTTGAGGTACACCTTTCATAAGTTTTGTCATTTCATAAATTCCTATATAACCTAGAGAAATTGTTGAATATCCACCATATAGTAATTTGTCAATTTTCTCACCTTTTTTCAAACGTGCAATTGCACCATATTGCCAGTGTATTGGGCTAATATCTGATTTTGTTCCTAATAAAGCATAATGTCTACACATTAAAGCTTCAAAACATAGTTCTAGACGTTCATCTAATAATTTCCAGAAATTTTCTTCATCACCATCGGCAATTATAGCAATTTGTGGTAAATTGATGCTTACAACGCCTTGGTTGAATCTTCCTTCAAATTTATAATTTCCATTTTCATCTTTCCATGGTGATAAAAAGCTTCTGCATCCCATTGGACTAAATACATTGCCTTCATAAGTTTCACGCATTTTCTTTGCTGATATATAATCAGGGTACATTCTTTTTGCTGAACATTTTACTGCTAATTTTGTTAGATAATCATATTTACCGCCTTTTAAACAATTACATTCATCTAATACATATACTAGTTTAGGAAATGCTGGTGTAACATAAACACCTGCTTCATTTTTTATTCCTTCATATCTTTGTTTTAAAATTTCTTCTATAATCATTGCATTTTCTTTTATATATGGGTCATTTTCTTCTAAATGCAAAAATAGTGTAACAAAAGGAGATTGGCCATTTGTAGTCATTAAAGTATTAATTTGATATTGAATTGTTTGAACACCGGCTTTTAATTCTGCTCTTAATCTATCTTGTGTTAAGTCTTCAATCATTTCATCTGTTAATTTACCTTTATATTTTGTTTTTAGTTCCTCACTAAACTTGTCATAACTTTTTCTTAAGTATTTTCCTAAATGTTTCATATCAACAGATTGACCACCATATTGATTACTTGCAACAGCAGCTATAATTTGTGTTACAACAGTACATGCAACTTGGAAACTTTTTGGACTTTCAATCATTTTTCCATTCATAACAGTTCCATTATCTAACATATCTGAAATATTTATTAAACAGCAATTAAAAATAGGTTGTACAAAATAATCTGCATCATGGAAATGCAAAACACCCTCTTGATGTGCTTTAACAATTTTTTCTGGTAATAATAATCTGTTTGTTAAATCTCTAGAAACTTCTCCTGCAATATAATCTCTTTGTGTTGATGCAAGCATTGTGTTTTTGTTAGAATTTTCCTCTGCTAATTCTTTATTTTCATTTCTAATTAATCCTAAAATTGATTCATCTGTTGTATTTGCCTTTCTTACTAATGCTCTTGTATAGCGATATACAATATATTTTTTTGCTAATTCAAATTTTCCTATTTCCATCAATTTTTCTTCAATAATGTCTTGAATATCTTCAACTAACATTCTTTTTTTATCTAGGCTTTCAATATATGATATCATTTCTTTTATATCATTTTTAGAAGCTTTTTCTCTTCCTCTTACCTCATTATTTGCTTTTTCAATTGCTATTTCGATTTTTGCTCTATCATAATCTACTGCTCTTCCGTCTCTTTTTATTACTTTCATTGTTATCCCCCTTTTCTCTAGGCATATCTTGGTTAGAAATGTGTATTTTTTTAACCAATCCCTTAGTCTGATAATATTATAACTCTAAAAAAATAAAAAACTGTTGCAAAAACAACAAAAAAATGTTATACTTTTTTTGAAAATTTTGTCGTTTTTAAAACTGTAAGTTTTGTGGATTGTTACATTTTTATTACAAATTTATTACGGTTTTATTACGTTAAAATAAGGGGTTGTTTTAATGGATTCTCTAAGTGTTTCAAGTTTTATTAAAGATTATGAAGAACATTGTTCTAAAGTTCAGCATAAACATTTCAAAAGAAATGAAACTATTACAACTTATATTGCCAAAAGAAACCAAGTATGTATTTTGGTAAGTCGGTGAGGCTGATTTAATTCGTTATGATTATAATGGAAATAAAACAATTGTTGAACATTTTAGCAAAAATGATATTTTTGGTGAAGTTTTTTATATGATTACAACAAATAATGAATTGTTTGTAAGAGCTAAACAAGATTGTGATGTCATTTTTTTAGTTTATGATAACTTAAAAAATAAATGTAAACAAAATTGCAAATTTCATCAGATTTTAAATGATAATTTATCAGAATTAATTTTAAATAAAGTAACTATATTAAATAGCCGTATTGAACTACTAACTAAGCGCTCTACAAGAGATAAGCTAATAGGATATTTTTCTATGTTATCAACTAGAAATTTAAGCAAATCTTTTAAATTACCTTTTTCTTTAACTGACTTAGCTGACTATTTAAGTGTTGACAGAAGTGCTATGATGAGAGAATTGAAATCTTTACGTGATGAAGGTTTTATAGAAAAAAACGGAAATGTAGTTACCTTATTATATAAATAAGAACCCTACTCAGGAACCTTGTTGTTTTACAATAAATTCATAACAAAAAATCCACCAATACAATCGGTGGATTTTTTGCTGTTTAAATTAGATGAATAATACCATCTACTAACCGGCAAACATTTTCTGCAGTTTTTAAAAAATTTGCAATAAACATTACTATTCCAAAAGCCAATATTATTAGTGTTAAAAGAAATTGTGGCATTTTTGGTTTTTGTTCTGTCAGGCACACAAATTCCCGGCTTTCTTTTGATACAGCTAAGACACAAAAGATAATTGCAGCCTCTGCTGTACAATAATAGTTACTCAAAATATCATAACATATTACCATTAAAACAAGAATTAGAACACCTACTATTTTCTCCGCCAAAATATTTTCAAGAAAATATTTATCCAAAATTCCAATCAGCAGAAAAAATATAATTAATAAATTTAACATTGCGAAAACTAAATTTACAATACTTATAATAACACTCATTTTTGCCCTCCTGTTGATTTTTATAGTTGCCGGTTATCGTGTTACAAGTTCTTTTGGAACATTATGTATATAATATCATTTTTATTGCATATTGTCAAGTGATTTCGCAATTTGAGCTGCTTCAAATTCTGTTAATATTTCTTCTCCTGTCTGCATATTTTTTATTTTTAATTTTCCATTTTTTATTTCATCTTCACCAATAACAATGACATATGGTATTTGAAGTTTATCTGCGTATTTCATTTTTGTCTTTAATTTTTTATCATCTAAATAAATTTCTGTTTTGATATTTAGGTTTCTTAATTCAGTTGCAAGTTTAATTGGTTCATCCAAATTTTCTAGCATTGGAATAATAAGTATTTGTGAAATTGATTTTTTGTTTGCTTGAATTAATTGTAATTCATTTAATTTATAAAATAAACGTGTTAATCCAATTGAAATTCCTACACCTGGTAACTTTTTATCTGTATAATAATCTGCTAAATTTTCATATCTTCCACCTGAACATACACTACCTAATTCTCTATATTCATTTAGAAAAGTTTCATAAACTGTACCTGTATAATAATCAAGTCCTCTTGCTATTGTCAAATCTAATTTATAATTTTTTCTAGGTACACCAAACAATTCAACATACATTAGTGTTTGTTTGATTTCTTCTAAGCCAGTTAAAAACTGTTCATTTTTAATTTGTAGTTTTTCAAGTTTTTCTATTTTTTCTTCATTTGTTCCATCTATTTCGATAAATGCAAGTATTTTTTCTATGTTTTCAGTATTTAAGCCAAGTTCTTTTAATTCTTTATTAACTTCATCTTTTCCAATTTTTTCAATTTTATCAATAATTCTTAATATTTCTGTACTGTTTTCCTTTTGCCCTATTTCTTCAAACAAACCATTTAAAAGTTTGCGGTTATTAATTCTAATTGTAAAATCTTCAAAACCTAGTTTTTTAAATATTGTATAAATAATACTTGGTAACTCAGCATCATTTAAAATACTTAATTCTCCATCACCAATAATATCAATGTCACATTGGTAAAATTCACGAAATCTTCCTTTTTGAGTTTTTTCTCCTCTATACACTTTTCCAATTTGGTACCTTCTAAAAGGAAAACTTAAATTTCCATAATTTTTTGCTACATATTTTGCTAAAGGAACTGTTAAATCAAATCTTAAGGAAATGTCTGCATCTCCTTTTTGAAAACGATAAATTTGTTTTTCAGTTTCTCCTCCAGCTTTAGCCAACAATACTTCTGATAATTCAATAATTGGAGTGTCAATTGGCAAAAAGCCATATTGCTGATATGTAGTTTCTATTGTATTTTTTATTTGCTCAAATAAGATTTGTTCTTTTGGCAATAATTCCATAAAACCTGCTAAAGTTCTAGGTTCAACTTTATTCATAATATCACTTTCCTCTCTTTTAATGTTTACGTTTAACTTCATACACACTATCTACTTTTCTAATTGCTTTTTGTACTTTGTCTAATTCTTCTATATTTTCAATTTCAACTGATACATCCATAATGGCTATACGTTCTTTGGTTGTTTTTGTATTAACTCCCATTAATTTTGCTTTTGTTTCTTTTAATGCATTTAGAGTATCTACCAATAAACCGCTTCTATCATTTGCTAATACTTCTATTTCTACTTGGTATGTCTCTTTTGCCTCTTTATACCACTCTACATCTATCATCCTATTTTCTTCTGTCAATAAATCTTTAACATTTATACAATCTTTTCTATGTACAGAAACGCCTCTTCCTTTAGTAATATAACCAACAATCTCATCACCTGGTAATGGGTTACAACATTTTGATAATTTTACTAAACAATTATCTATTCCCTTTACTACTACACCAGAACTTGATGGTTTTGCTTTTCTTTCTCTTTGATGGCTACTTATTTCTTTTATTGTTTCTTCTATGTTTATATCTTCATGTTCTTTTCTGTACTCTTGTAAAACTCTTGCTATTATTTTGCCAGCAGAATTTGCTCCAAACCCAACTGCTGAATACATTTCATCTATGTTTTTATATTTATATTTTTCTAGCATTGGATCAATATATTGATTTTTAAAAATATCATCATGGTGAAAACCTAGTCTCTTTATTTCTTTTTCAATTAAGTCTTTTCCTTTTTCAATATTTTCTTCTTTTAAAGTCTTTTTAAACCATGCTTTTATTTTATTTTTTGCCCCTGTACTTTTTACAAATTTTAGCCAATCTCTACTTGGTCCTTTTGAATTATCTGATGTAATAATTTCAACAATGTCACCACTTTTTAATGGAGTAATTATTGGCATCATTTTACTGTTAATTTTACAACCTGTCATATGGTTACCAATTTCTGCATGAATATTATATGCAAAATCAATTGGTGTTGACCCCTGTGGTAATACTTTGATTGCACCTTTTGGTGTAAATACATAAACTTCATCAATAAATAATTCTGTTTTTAAAGTATCCAAAAATTCTTGTGGATCTTGTATTTCTTTTTGCCACTCCAAAGTTTCGCGTAACCACGCAAGTTTGTCTTCTTCAACTTTTACTGATTGTTTTTTTCCAAAATAACTTGCCTCTTTATATGCCCAATGTGCTGCGATACCATATTCTGCTACTCTGTGCATATCCCAAGTACGAATTTGCACTTCAAAAGGTGTTCCTTTTTCACCTAACAAAGTTGTATGTATTGATTGGTACATATTTGGTTTTGGTACAGCTATATAATCTTTAAACCTTCCTGGCATTGGGCTATATAGTTCGTGTACAACTCCGAAGAGCTGCATAACAATCTTTTACTGAATTTACTAAAATACGCAAAGCAAACAAATCATATATTTGGTCTAATGTTTTGTTATCTCTTTTCATTTTACGATAAATACTATATAAATGTTTTGCACGACCAGTTACTTCTGCATCAATATGTTGTTTTTTTAATTCAACTCTAATTTTTTCCATTATTTTTTCAATAAATTGTAAACGTTCTTCACGCTTTTTATTGATTCCTTCTACTAATTCATGGTATTCATCAGGATATAAATATTTAAAAGCTAAATCTTCTAGTTCCCATTTCATTGAATATAAACCTAAACGATTAGCTAATGGTGCAAAAATTTCCATTGTCTCTTTTGCATTTGCTATTTGCCTGTCACGTTTTAAATATTTCAATGTTCTCATATTATGCAATCTATCTGCTAATTTGATGATAATAACCCTTATATCTTTTCCCATTGCTAAAAACATTTTTCTATAGTCTTCAACCTGTGTTTCTTCAACTGATGAAAATAACATATTTCCTAGTTTTGTAACACCTGAAACCATGTCAGCAATTTCTTCATTAAATTCTTTTCTAATATCTTCATCAGTAACAGGTGTATCTTCAACAACATCATGTAAAAGTGCTGCACAAATAGTACTATCATCTAAACCTATGTCTGCTAAAATATAGGCTACATTTAGTGGGTGAATAATATATGGTTCTCCAGAATTTCTCTTTTGATTTTTATGATATTCTTCTGCCATATTATAAGCTTTCATAATAAGTTTTGTATCTATTTTTCTTGAATGTGATTTTCTTTTATTTAGTACATCTTGTATTGTAATTTCTTTTTCTTGCATGTAGCCCCCTCCTTTTAGATTTATACTGATTTCATAACATCTTTTAAATTGATTTGTATTCCTTCTACTCCATTAAATGTGTTAACCTCTAGCACTCCAACAACATCTACTTTGTCTCCGAATTCTATATTCATCTACCAATTCTCCTAAATTGAAACCTATAGCATTTACCATTGTATTATTTTCTTTTAATGTCATTTTTAAGTGTTTTCCTTCTGATAATGCTCTAATAGAATCAATTTTCAAATTCTTTAATACAAATATTGGTGTTTTATTTCCTTCTCCAAATGGTTCTAATTGTTTTAAACTTTCAACCATTTCTTTAGATATGCTTGATAATTCTATTTTTGCATCAATTTGTATAATTGGTACTATTTCTTCTATATGTGATTCTTTAGCTATTTCCTCGATTTTGTTTGTAAATTCTTCTACTTTATCTTTTTTTAAAGTAATTCCTATTGCCATACTATGTCCGCCAAACTTTTCAATTGAATCCATGCACTTCATTAGAGCATCATGTAAATCAAATCCAGGTATACTTCTACCAGAACCTTTTGCAAAATCTTCTTCATAACATAATAATATACTTGGCTTAAAATATTTTTCTGTAATTTTTGATGCCACAATTCCAATTACTCCATGGTGCCAATTTTTTCCTGCTACAACAATAGTATTTTTCGTATCTATATGATTTTTTTCAATAAGCTTAATTGCTTCTTCATAAATTTGTTTTTCAGTACTTTGTCTAATACTATTAAATTTATTTAATTCTTGTGTTAATGTAATTACTTCATTTTTATCTTGGCTTAAAAATAGTTGCAAAGCCTTTTGAGCATATCCCATTCTTCCACATGCATTAATTCTTGGTGCAACTCCAAAAGAAATTGCTATTGAATCAATGTGACCATATCCAGAAGAATTTAACAAAGATTTTAAGCCCATGTTTCTAGTCTGATTTACTAATTGCAAACCTAATTTTGTAATTACTCTATTTTCATCTCTTAGTGGAACAATATCTGATATAGTTCCTACACATACAATGTCTAAATATTTTAAATATGCTTCTTCAGGTAATTTTAGTTCTATTGATAATGCCTGTATTAATTTAAACACAACTCCTACACCAGCTAAATCACGGCATGGATATTTACTGTCTTTTCTTTTTGCATCAATAACTGCAATTGCTTTTGGTATTTCTTCTGCAACTTCATGATGGTCTGTAACAATTGTTTCTATTCCCAATTTATTTGCATATTCAATTTCATTAACAGCTGATATACCACAATCAACTGTTATCATCAAATCATATTTTTGTTTTACAATTTCTTCGATTGCTGGAATATTTAAGCCATATCCTTCTTCTAATCTGTTTGGGATATAATAATCTACTTTAATTCCCAAATCACTAAAAAAGCTTTTTAAAACTGTTATACTTGTAATTCCATCTGCATCATAATCACCATAAATAATGATTTTCTCTTTTTTATTAATTGCTTGTTGAATTCTATTAATTGCCTTTTTCATATCTGGCATCAAAAAAGGGTCATGAAAATCTTTACGTGTTGGGTGTAAAAACACTTCTAATTTTTCTGGTTCACACATATCTCTATTTACTAGTATTGTTGCTAATAACTGGTTTATATTAAATTGCTTTTTTATTTCTTCAATTTTTTCTTGCTTTGATTCATTTAAATCATAAATTTGCCATTTTTTTGTCATCTCGAATTCCTTTCTATATTTTAGACTATAATTACTTATATTTATAACACAAATTATGATTTTTCGCAATAAATTTAAAAAAAAAGCACAATTATGTGCCTATTATTGAAAAACCATTGTCTACATGAATCACTTCACCTGTAATTGCATCTGACATATTACTAAATAAAAATGCTGTCGCATCACCTACTTCTTTAGTTGTTACATTTCTATGTAATGGTGACTTTTGTTCAACTACATCTAAAATACTACCAAAATCTTTTATTCCTTTTGCTGAAAGTGTTTTTATTGGTCCAGCAGATATTGCATTTATACGGCAATTAATTTTTCCTAAATCTACTGCCAAATAACGAATTGATGCTTCTAATGCTGCTTTTGCAACTCCCATTACATTATAACCCTCAATAGCTTTTTCTGATCCAAAATATGTATATGCAACAATACTTGCTCCTTCATTTAACATCTCTTTTTCTTTTGACATCCTCAAAATTGCAATTAAAGAATAACAACTTACATCTTGTGCATGTGCATAACCATCTCTTGTTGTATTTATAAAATCATTGCGTAAATCTTGAGTATTTGCATGTGCTATTGCATGTAGTAATCCATCTATTTTTCCGTGTTCCTTTTTTATTTCTTCTAAGCAGTTATCAATATCTTCATCTACACTAACATTATTACAAACATATAAACTAGTACCTGGTAATTCTTGCAATAATTCTTTAACTTTTTCATAACTATCTTCTGCACAAGTGCAAATTACCTCCGCTCCTTGATTATAAGCTGCTTGTGTAGCTCCCCATGCAATACTCCACTTATTTCTAACTCCCATTATTACTATCTTTTTTCCTTTTAAAATCATTTTAAAAATTCTCCCTTCTAATATATTTTTCTATATTTTTCATATCTTGCTTTTAGCAAATCATCTTTATCTAATTTTTGTAGTTCTTTTATAGTTTTTCTAATATATGATTTTAAAGTTACAATAACTTTTTCAAAATCTATTTGATTTTCATTATTTTGCTCTTTTATAATATGGTCTACAATACCTAATTTTTGAAGGTCTTTAGCTGTTATTTTCATGTTTTCTGCAGCTTCTTTTGCTTTAGAACTATCTTTATACAAAATACTTGCAAACCCCTCTGGAGAAAGTATTGAATAAATTGAATTTTCTAACATAACTATTCTATCTCCAACTCCTATTGCTAAAGCACCACCACTAGATCCTTCTCCAATTACAACACATATTATTGGCACTTTTAACCCAGACATCTCCATAATATTTCGTGCGATTGCTTCACCTTGACCTCTTTCCTCTGCTCCCATTCCTGGATATGCTCCAGGTGTATCAATAAAAGTTATTATAGGTCTATTAAATTTTTCTGCTTGTTTCATTAATCTTAATGCTTTTCTATAACCTTCAGGCTCTGGCATTCCAAAATTTCTTTCAATATTTTCTTTTGCATTTTTTCCCTTTTGTTCACCAATTACTGTTATTGGTATGCCTTCTAAAACTGCAATACCACCAATAATTGCTTTATCATCTCCATAACTTCTGTCACCATGTAATTCAATAAAATCATCAAATACTTTTTCTATGTAATCTAATGTTTTAGGTCTGTCAGCTTGCCTTGCAATTTCAACTCTTTCCCATGCACTTTTCACTTACATTCACTTCCTTTTACTGGTTTGTGATATTTAAGCAATTTTCCTATTGTATGTTTCATCTCTTTTCTTTCTACAATTTTATCAATAAAGCCATGTTCTAATAAAAATTCTGATTTTTGAAACTCTGGTGGTAATTCTTGCTTTATTGTCTGTTCAATTACTCTTGGTCCAGCAAAGCCAATTAAAGCATCTGGTTCTGCTAAAATAATATCACCCAAGCTTGCAAAACTAGCAGTAACTCCACCTGTTGTAGGATCTGTAAGAACTGATATGTATAAAATGCCTTCATCTTGTAGCTTTTTTATAGCTGATGCTGTTTTTGCCATTTGCATTAGTGAAACCATACCTTCTTGCATACGCGCTCCACCAGATACACAAAAAATAATAAGAGGTAATTTATTTTCAATTGCTGTTTCAACTGCTATTGTAATTCTTTCTCCTACTGCTGATCCCATACTACCCATTAAAAAATTACCATCCATAACTGCTAAAACACATTGTTCTCCATCAATTTTGCATATACCACATGTTACAGCTTCTTGTAAATTAGTTTTTTCTTTTAGAGCTTTTACTTTATTTAAATAACCTGCAAAATTAAGTGGATCTTTTGTTAAAATATCACTTGCTATTTCTTTAAAAGTATTTCTATCAGCAATTTGCTCAATTCGTCTCCTTGAAGACAATCTAAAATGTTTTCCACAAGATGGACATACACTTAAATTTTGATGAACTTCTTCTTTATATAGAATTTCTCCACAACTTTCACATTTTACCCATTTGCCTATCATTCTATCAGAAGCCGCTTCATTTTTTACAGATATTTCTTCTTTTTCATTAACTTTACGCACTTTGTTTATTACCATGGCAGACATATTCCTTTCTAATTATTTTACAAGCATTTCTTTTTCAATAAAAGATGTATCATAATCACTTGTAATAAATTTTTCATTATTCAAAATATCTAGTATAAAATCTACATTTGTATCAATTCCTTCAACTACTAATTCTGCAACAGCACTTTTTAATTTTGCAATTACTTCTTGACGATTTTTTCCATGAGCAATTACTTTAGCAATCATTGAATCATAAGTTGCTGGAATTGAATAACCTGAATATATAGCTGTATCAACTCTAATACCTTTTCCACCTGGAAGAAGTAAACCTGTAATTGTTCCAGGACTTGGCATAAAATTCTTTTTAGGATTTTCTGCATTTATCCTTGCTTCCATACTACATCCAAAGATTTTAATATCTTTTTGTTTATATTCTAACTTTTCTCCTGAAGCAATCTTTATCTGCTCTTTTATTAAGTCAATATCTGTAACCATTTCAGTAATAGGATGTTCTACTTGTATTCTTGTGTTCATTTCCATAAAATAAAAATTTTTATTTTTGTCTAACAAAAATTCAACAGTTCCTGCATTTGTATATCCTATTTCTTTTACAGCTTTTAAAGCAATTTGCCCCATTTTTTCTCTTGTTTTTTCATCAATGATACTACTTGGAGTTTCTTCAATAATCTTTTGATTTTTTCGTTGTATTGTGCAATCTCTTTCACCTAGATAAACACAGTTTCCTTTTTCATCTGCTAATATTTGAATTTCTATATGTCTTGGATTTTCAATTAATTTTTCCATGTAAATATCATCATCATTAAAAGATGCTTTTGCTTCTTGTTTTACTAATTCATATGCTTTATCTAATTCTTCTTTAGAATTAACAATTCTAATTCCTTTTCCTCCACCACCTGATGATGCTTTTAACATAACTGGATATTTTATTTTTTCTGCTATTTCTTGTGCTTCTTCTTTTGATTTTATTACTCCGTTTGATCCCGGCACTACTGGCACTCCTGCCTTTTGCATTGTTTGCTTTGCTTTTGATTTATTACCTAATAATTCTATTACATTAGATTTTGGTCCAATAAATTTCAAGCCAAGTTCTTCACACATTTTTGCAAACTTAGCATTTTCAGATAAAAAACCATATCCTGGATGTATACTATCTGCACCCATTATACACGCAGACTCTAAGATTGATTTTATATCTAAATAACTTTTTTTAGATGGTGCAGGTCCTATGCAAATAGCTTCATCTGCTAATCTAGTATGTAATGCATTTTTATCTACTTCAGAATAAATAGCTACTGTTCTAATACCCATCTCTCTACAAGCTCTAATAATTCTAACAGCTATTTCTCCACGATTTGCTACTAATACTTTTTTTATCACTTTAAAATTCATTCCTTGTATAGTAAAATTTAGGTTTTTTAAATGGTGCCTATAAACCACATTATGATACAATTGCAAACATTAACTCACCTTTAACAGCTACTTTACCATCAACAGTAGCAGTAGCTTCACCAATTCCAACAGGTCCTTTTTTCTTTATAATTTTAACTTCTAGTTTTAACTTATCACCTGGCACTACTTGTTTTCTAAATTTCAATTTATTGATTCCTCCAAACAAAGCATTTTTACCTTTGTTTTCTTCTTTAGAAAGTATTGCCACAGCTCCTGTTTGTGCCAAAGCTTCAATCATTAATACACCTGGCATAATTGGGTTTCCAGGAAAATGTCCTTTAAAATAATATTCATCTTCAGATATATTTTTATAAGCTACTGCACTTTCACCAGGTACGTAATTTTCTACTTCATCTATCATTAAAAATGGTTCTCTTTGTGGGATAATGTTTTTTATTTCTTCTTTATTTAACATTTTCATTTTCCTCCTTAAGCAATTAGCTTATTTGATTTTAAACAATGGTTCTCCATAGCCAACTGTTTCTCCATCTTTAACACAAACTTCAACAATTTCTCCATCAAATTCTGATTCAATTTCATTCATTAATTTCATTGCTTCAACTATGCAAACTACTTGACCTTTAGTAATTGTATCTCCTGATTTAACATATGGTGGTTTGTTTGGATTATTACTTGCATAAAATGTTCCTACCATTGGTGCTTTAATAATTTTTAAGTCTTCTTGAATTTTATTTTCTTCTTTTTGTGGTAGTGGTTCTGGTACTTTTTCATCTATTAAAATAGGTCTACCATTATTTTGTTTTTCAATGTTTATTTTTAATCCATCTGGAAGTTCAAGTGATAATATTGATAAATTTGAACTTTCCATCTCTTTAATTAATTCTTTAATTTCTTTATATTCCATATCCATCACATTCCTTTTTAATCTTCATACTTTTTTAATAAAATACTGCTATTATGTCCTCCAAATCCTAAAGAATTTGACATTGCGTATTTTACCTCTATGTTTCTACCTTTGTTTGGCACTACATCTAAATCACATTCTTCATCAGGCACTTTATAATTTATTGTAGGTGGAACATATCCTTCTTGTATTGATTTTGCACATACTATAGCTTCTATTCCTCCTGCTGCTCCCATTAAATGTCCTGTGTTTCCTTTTGTAGAACTTACCATAACTGTTTTTGATGCTTCTCCTAAAGCTGTTTTTATTGCCAAAGTCTCACATGCATCATTTAAATGTGTAGATGTACCATGTGCATTTATGTATGTTATATCTTGTGGTTTTACATTTGCCTCTTTCATTGCTAGTTTCATAGCTCTTGCACCACCTTCGCCATCAAGTGCTGGTGATGTTATATGATATGCATCAGAAGTCGCTCCATATCCGACTATTTCTGCATATATTTTTGCATTTCTCTTTTTAGCATGCTCTAATTCTTCTAAAATCAAAACTGCTGAACCTTCTCCCATAATAAAGCCACTGCGTTCTTTGTCAAACGGAATACTTGCTCTTGTTTTATCCTCTGCTTTTGAAAGTGCTTTGATATTCATAAATCCTGCTACACTTAATGGTGTAATAGAACTTTCTGTACCTCCTGTTATTACTACATCTTGATATCCATGTTTAATCATTCTGTAACTTTCACCAATAGAGTGTGTTCCTGTAGCACATGCTGTTACTAAAGAAATTGACTCTCCTTTTGCTCCTAAGTCAATAGCAACATTTCCTGTTGCCATATTTAAAATTGACATAGGAATATACATTGGTGAAACCCTGTCTGGTCCTTTTTCTATGCATTTTCTATTTTCATTTTCTATTGTTTCTATTCCACCAATTCCAGAACCTATAACTACACCAACACGTTCCATATTTTCTATTTCTTGGTTTAAGCCACTATCTTTCCATGCTTCTCTTGCAGCAATAATTGCATATTGAGAATATTTATCTAATCTTTTAGCTTCACGTTTTTCAAAATATTGCTCTGGGTCATAGTTTTTTACTTCTGCTGCTAATTTAACTTTATATTGGGTTGCATCAAATGCTGTAATTTCATCTACTCCACATTTGCCTTCTTTTATTCCATTCCAAAATTCTTCAACTGTATTTCCAATTGGTGTAATTGCACCAAGACCAGTTATAACAACTCTTTTTTCCATTTTATACTTTCCTTTCTCATTTATTTTAATTTGTTACATTATCATTCCACCATCTATATTAATCACTTGCCCAGTAATATATGAACTTGTATCTTCTCCCAGAAAATAGATTAATTCAGCTACTTCGTTTGCACTTCCCATTCTATTTAGTGGTATTTGCTTATATATATTTTCTTTTACAGAATCTGATAAGTTTTCCGTCATATCTGTATCTATAAATCCAGGAGCGACTGCATTTACACGTATATTCCTTGAAGCCAATTCTTTTGCTGTGCTTTTTGTAAAACCTATTATTCCAGCTTTAGAAGCGGAATAATTGCATTGTCCACTATTTCCTGAAACACCTACAACAGATGATAAATTAACTATTGAACCTTTATGTGCTTTTATCATATATTTGCTTACTAATTTAGTAACTAAAAATGTTCCTTTTAAATTAACTTCTATTACTTTGTCAAATTCTTCTTCTGACATTCTTAGTAATAAATTATCTTTTGTTATACCTGCATTGTTTACTAGGACATCAATTTTTCCAAAAGTTTCAATAGCAGTTTTTATTAAGTCTTCCATTTGGTTTGCATTTGTTACATCTGCTTTAGATAATATTACATCTTTTGCACCAGATTTTTTTAATTCTTCTTTTAGTTCGTCTACATCTGTTTTATCTGATACATAATTTATAACAAGATTATATTTATTTTGTGCAAATTTTAATGCAACCTGTTTACCTATGCCTCTTGTTCCTCCTGTAATAAAGATTGTTTTAGTTTGATTATCCATTTTTAATCACATTCCTTTCTAAGGCACAAATTGGTTGGAAAAGAATTAAATTTTGGCAAGGAAAATTTTGTTAAAAAGGCAAGGGCGCATACTTTTTGTATGTAACCGCGTTTTTAATGAAATTTGACACAGCCAAAATTGTAATTATTTTTCAACCTTATTTGTCTTTCCCTTTCTCTTTCAAACATTCTTCTAATGAAGCGGTACTGTTGATATTTACTGTATCTGCTTCTGGTATTTCTTTTTTTACAAAGCCTGTTAAAGTTTTGCCTGGACCTATTTCTATAAATTTATCTATTTTGTTTTCTTGCATTAATTTTATTGCTTTATCAAACCTAACTGGTGAAATAATATGTTGTGCCAAGATTTCTTTAATATTATCATTTGCCTCATAAAAATTGCCATCAATATTTTTTATGACTTTTACTGGTTGTTCTAATTTAAAATTTATGTTTTTTAGTTCTTTTTCATATTGCTCTTTTGCTTGCATTAATTTGATTGTATGAAAAGGTCCACTAGTTTTTAGTTTTATTACACGCTTTGCACCTATTTGTTTTAATTCTTCCATCGCCTGTTCCACTGCTAGTTCATTTCCTGATATAACAGTCTGGTTTGAATAATTATAATTTGCAGGAACAACAAAATTTTCTTTTGAAGATATTTTTTTACAAACATCTTCTATTATGTCTGACTCTACTCCAATTATTGCTGACATTGAATATTTTTCTTTAGGAAGTAGATTTCCCATATAATATCCTCTTTTTTGAATTAGTTTTACACCATCTTCAAAACTTAATATTCCCGCATAAACTAAAGCTGTATATTCACCCAAACTTAAGCCAACTGCCATATCAGCTTTAATTCCTTGTTTTTTTAATATTTCTAAAATTGCTAAACTTACTGTAAATATTGCTAGTTGTGTGTTTTCTGTTTTATTTAATTCTTCTTCTGGGCCTTCAAAACAAATTTGTTTTATTGGCATACCAGAAATTTTTTCTACTTCATCAAAGATTCTTTTTGCTTCTATATATTTATCATAAAAATCTTTTCCCATCCCTACTACTTGCGCACCTTGACCGGGAAATAGAAAAGCAACTTTATTTGCCATTTGCAATCACATTCCTTTCATTTTCCTTTAGTATTTATACAATATTTTTTTGATTTTTTCTATTGGTATGGACGGTCAGGTCAGTATTGTTTTTTACACAAAAAAAGATAGAAAATTTTTATTTTTCTATCTTTTTTCGTTGATTTATGCTCTTGATTCTACAATCAATTTTATTCCTGTTCTATCCTCTCCTTCAACTTCTACCTCTGCAAAAGCTGGGATGCAAACTAAATCTACTCCAGATGGTGCCACAAACCCGCGTGCAATTGCTACTGCTTTAACAGCTTGGTTTAGTGCTCCTGCACCAATTGCTTGCATTTCTGCCTTGTTTGATTCTTTTACTAATCCAGCGATTGCTCCTGCTACTGAATTAGGGTTTGATTTTGATGAAATCTTTAAAACTTCCATTTTTGTTTTTCCTCCTATTAATTTAATTTTTGTTGCAACTTTTACGATTGTCATTTTATAATATTTGGAAATTTTTGTAAATAGGTTTTTGGAAATTTTTTCAAGTTTTCATCGCAATTTATATAGTGTTTCGACACTTTTCGACAATTGTAGTTTTTATATTTTTTATTTCTTTATTCTTCGAATTTCTTTGACTTTATTTGTGCTATCATCTACATCAAATATCACACCATTAAATATACATTCTCCTCCAGCAATATGATATCTTTCTGGTAAAGTAGTTTCAAATCTTTTTAATGATATTCCTATATCCATTCCAATAACAGAATTTTTTGGTCCAGTCATTCCAATATCTGTAATATATGCTGTTCCATTAGGAAGGATTTGCTCATCTGCTGTTTGTACATGTGTATGTGTTCCAAAAAGAGCAGTTATTTTTCCATCTAAATAATATCCCATTGCTATTTTTTCAGCTGTTGCTTCTGCATGAAAATCAATTATTATTATATCAGCTTTATCATGCAATTTTTCTACTATTTCTTTTGCTTTCAAAAATGGATTTTCAGATAATACATTCATATCTACTCTTCCAATTAAATTTATTATAGCAATTTTTTTATTGTTTTTTTCAATTATTTGATAACCTTTACCAACAATACCTTCTGCATAGTTTGCTGGTCTAATTATTTTAGGATGTTCAATAAATTTGAAAATATCTTTTTTCGCCCAAGTATGATTTCCCATTGTAACTATGTCTACACCTGAATTTAAAATATCTTGAAAGTTATTCTGAGTGATTCCCATACCTTCTGCTGAATTTTCACCATTTACAATAACGAAATCTATATTATTCTGTTCTTTTATAGATGGTAGTAGTTTTTGCAACTCCTTAACTCCACTGTTTCCTATAATATCTCCAACTGCTAAAAATTTCATATTATTTCTTCACCCCTCCCATTACTTTTTGTACATTGTAATTATTTTCCAACCATTTTCATTTCTACTACTTATCAGGTTGGAAAAGAATTAAATTTTGGTTATATCTATAGGAACTAATTCCTCCTCTTTAATATTATTCTTAATAGCATCATACAATGCCTTAACTGTATCTAAAGAAGTAAAACATGGTACCTTACATTCAACTGCTAATCTTCTTATTTTAAATCCATCTCTATTAGATTGTTTACCTTTTGTTGGTGTATTAATAATAAAACTTAATTTTCCTGATTGAATTAAATTTATAATGCTATCTGTTCCTTCCCAAATTTTTGGAACTGCTTTAACTTCTACTCCATTTTCTTTTAAATAATTTGCTGTTCCTGATGTTGCGTAAATTTCATATCCTATATCTTTTAACTCTTTTGCTATTGGTAAAGTCTCTGCTTTATCTTTATCACGAACTGTTATTAATATTTTTCCCTTTTGTGATAAAGTTACTCCACTTCCTAAGAAAGCTTTATATACTGCTTCTGAAAACACTTTTGATATTCCCAAAACTTCACCTGTTGACTTCATTTCAGGTCCTAAACTTGTATCTGCATTTTTAATTTTTTCAAAAGAGAAAATTGGCATTTTAACTGCAACATATTCACTTTGTTTGTATACACCAACTCCATATGGTAGTTCTTTCAATTTTTTACCTAAAATAACTTGTGTTGCTATATCAATTACTGGCAAACCTGTTACTTTACTAATATATGGAACTGTTCTACTTGATCTTGGGTTTACTTCTATAATATATATTTCATCATGGCAAAGAATAAATTGAATATTCAATACACCTATAATTTGCAATTCTTTAGCTATTTTTTCTGTATATTGAATGATTTTTTGTCTATGTCTTTCTTCAATTGTTTGTGTAGGATATACTGAAATACTGTCTCCTGAGTGTATTCCTGCTCTCTCCAAATGTTCCATAATTCCTGGTATTAATACATCTTCACCATCACAAATTGCATCAACTTCTAATTCTTTTCCCATCATATATTTATCAACTAAAATAGGATGTTCTTGTGCTATTTTATTTATTTCTTGAATAAATTCTTCTATTTCTGCATCATCATAAGCAATTGCCATTCCTTGTCCGCCTAGTACATATGATGGTCTAACAAGTACAGGATATCCTAATTTATTTGCTACTTGTTTTGCTTCATCAACTGTGAAAACTGTATCTCCTTTTGGTCTTAAGATTCCACATTTTTCTAGAGCTTCATCAAATTTTTCTCTATCTTCTGCTCTATCCATATTTTCTTCTGAAGTTCCTAAAATTCTTACTCCCATTTCTTTTAAAGCTTTTGTTAATTTAATAGCTGTTTGTCCACCAAATTGAACTATTGCTCCATATGGTTGTTCAACATCAATTATATTTTCAACATCTTCTCTTGTTAAAGGTTCAAAATATAGTTTATCTGCTATATCAAAATCTGTACTAACTGTCTCTGGATTATTATTTATTATTATAGTTTCATATCCTAATTGTTTTAAGCTTATAACACTATGCACACTACAGTAGTCAAATTCAATTCCTTGTCCTATACGAATTGGTCCTGAACCTAAAACAACGATTTTTTTGTTATTATCTGATTTTATACTTTCGTTTTCATCATCATAGCTTGAATAATAATATGGTGTCTGTGCTTCAAATTCTGCTGCACAAGTATCTACTAATTTAAAATTAGCGATAATTCCATTTTCTTTCCTAATATTTTTTATTTCTTGTTCTGGCTTTTTACTTAGTCTACTAATAACATTATCTGTAAAGCCCATCATCTTAGCTTTTTTAATGATTTCTGGTGTAATTTTTTCTGTTTTTAAAATCTCTTCCATTCTAACAATTCTATCAAATTTATTTATAAAGAATTTATCTATTTTTGTAATGTTGTATATTTCATTTATCGTTATTCCTCTTCTTAGAGCTTCTGCAATTACCCAGATTCTTTCATTATCTATATGGTGTAAACTCTCCATAATTTTTTCTGTTGAATATTGCCTTATTTTTGGCATTTCCAAAGAATCTAAGTTTTCCTCTAATGAACGAATTGCCTTTAATAAAGCTGCTTCTATGTTTGGAGCTATTGCCATTACTTCTCCTGTTGCTTTCATCTGTGTGCCTAACTCTCTACTAGCTGTTAAAAATTTGTTAAATGGCCATTTTGGTATTTTAACTATTACATAATCTAAAACCGGTTCAAAACAAGCATAAGTTTTTTTAGTAACTTCATTTTTTATTTCATCTAGAGCATAACCAATTGCTATTTTAGTTGAAACTTTTGCAATTGGATATCCTGTTGCTTTAGATGCTAATGCTGATGATCTACTAACTCTTGGGTTAACTTCTATTACTGCATATTCAAAACTATTTGGATTTAATGCAAATTGTACATTACATCCTCCTTCAATTTTTAATGCTGATATAATCTTAATTGCTGAAGTTCTTAGCATTTGGTATTCTTTATCTGCTAATGTTTGTGATGGAGCTACTACTATACTATCACCTGTATGTACACCAACTGGGTCAACATTTTCCATGTTACAGATTGTGATACAATTTCCTTTTCTATCTCTCATTACTTCATATTCGATTTCTTTCCATCCTGAAATACATTTTTCAATTAAGACTTGGTGTACTCTTGAAAGGCGTAAACCACTTTCTGAAATTTCTCGTAATTCTTCAACTGTGTTAGCAATTCCTCCACCTGTTCCTCCTAAAGTATATGCTGGTCTAACTATTACTGGTAAACCAATTTGTTTTGCAAATTCAACCGCATCATCTTCATTTTCAACTACTTTACTTGCAATACATGGTTCATTTATACTTTCCATCATATCTTTAAAAGCTTGTCTGTCTTCTGCATTTTTTATTCCTTCAGGTGAAGTTCCTAATAAACGTACATGTGCTTTTTCTAAAAAGCCTGATTCAAATAATTCCATTGCAATATTCAAGCCTGTTTGTCCACCTAAGTTTGGTAAAATACTATCTGGTTTTTCAATTTCAATTATTTTTTGTACAGTCTTGACTGTGATTGGTTCTATATATATTTTATCTGCCATATGTTTATCAGTCATAATTGTAGCTGGGTTTGAATTTACTAAAACAACTTCTATTCCTTCTTTTTTTAATTCTTCACATGCTTGTGTTCCTGCATAGTCAAATTCTGCTGCTTGTCCTATAATAATTGGTCCTGAACCTATAACTAATACTTTTTTTATTTCTTTATTTCTAGGCATTTTATTTTTTCCTTTCTTTATTTTAATTTTTCTAAAAATTCATCAAAAAGATACTCTGTATCCCTTGGTCCTGGGCATGCTTCTGGATGGAATTGTACTGTGTATATTTCCTTGTTTTTATATTTTAGGCCTTCTACTGTATTGTCATTTAGATTAATATGTGAAACTTCTGCAATTTTAGGGTCTATTGTTTTATCATCTATAGCATAGCCATGGTTTTGGGCTGTGATATAAACTCTATCTTTTTTTAAATCTTTTACTGGATGGTTTGGTCCACGATGACCATATCTTAGCTTATATGTTTTTGCACCTGTTGCTAGCCCCATTAACTGATGACCTAGACAGATACCAAAAATTGGAATATCAGTATTATATAATTTTCTAATATTTTCAATTGCTATTTTGCAATCTTCTGGATTTCCGGGACCATTAGAAAGAACAATTCCTTGTAAATTATAAGATAAAATTGTTTCAGCTGGTGTGTCCTGTGGGAATATTGTTATTTTGCAATTTCTTTTTAATAAAGATGCAATAATGTTTTGTTTTGAACCAAAATCAAATAGTCCAATGGAAATATCTCCATCTCCTATTTGTGTAATTTCTGATGATGAAACTTGCTCAACTAAGTTGCTACTTTCAAATGATTTTATTTTTTCTAATATACTATCAATATCTGTAATATCGTCTGTCAACATACCTTTCATTGTACCATTTTTTCTTAATACTTTTGTTAATTTTCTTGTATTTACATTTTGCAATCCTGGTATTTGGTTGTATTTTAAGAATTTTTCTACATGTAATTTTGAACGAAAATTACTTTCTATTTCTGCTAATTCATGTACAAACACTGCTTCTACCCATGGTTTTCTTGATTCCTTATCTTCTAGTGTTAGCCCATAATTTCCTATTAATGGATATGTCATTACTATTCCTTGCCCTGCATATGATGGATCTGTAAAAATTTCTAAATAGCCTGTCATTGAAGTATTGAATACTACTTCGCAGATTATATCTTTGTGATATCCTATGCGTTCTCCGTCAAATACTTGTCCATTTTCTAATACTAAATACCCCTTCATTTATTTCATTCCTTTCTTCTATATTTTTTCCGTTTAATAGTATAGCACATATTTTTAAAAAAGAGAATATTTTTTTAAAATATTCTCTTTAATTTTTATCACTTAGAGTATATGCTTTTATTTAGCATAATCAACTACTCTTGTTTCTCTAATAACATTGACTTTGATTTGTCCTGGATAATCCATTTCACTTTCAATACGTTTTGCTACATCTTTAGATAGAATTGTCATTTGGTCGTCTGAAATTTTATCTGGTTTAACAATAATTCTTACTTCACGACCTGCTTGAATAGCAAATGATTTTTCAACACCTTCAAATGAATCAGCAATTTCTTCCAAGTTTTGCAATCTTTTAATATATGCTTCTAATGTTTCGCGTCTTGCTCCTGGTCTTGATGCTGAAATAGCATCTGCTGCTTGAATCAACACAGCCTCTAATGTTTGTGGTTCTACATCTTCATGATGTGCTTCAACTGCATTTATAACTGCTGGATTTTCCTTGTACTTTTTCAAAATTTCAACACCGATTTCTACATGTGTTCCTTCCATATCATGGTCTAATGCTTTTCCTATATCATGTAGTAAACCTGCACGTCTTGCTAGTTTTGCATCTAAGCCAAGTTCTTCTGCCATAATTCTTGCTAAATTTGATACTTCAATTGAGTGGTTTAATACATTTTGGCCATAGCTTGTCCTGTATTTTAGTTTTCCAATCAATTTAACTATGTCTGGATGTAAACCTATTACACCTGTTTCTAAAACTGCTCTTTCTCCCTCTTCTTTAATTGTCTCTGCTAATTCTTGTTTAGCTTTTTCAACAGTTTCTTCAATCTTTGCTGGATGGATTCTACCATCTTCAATTAATTTTTCAAGTGTAATTTTTGCAACTTCTCTTCTTAGTGGGTCAAATCCTGATAATACGACTGCTTCAGGTGTATCATCAATAATTAAGTCAACTCCTGTTAGTGTTTCTATTGTTTTGATATTTCTTCCTTCTCTACCAATAATTCTACCTTTCATATCATCACTTGGTAAAGCTACAATAGATACTGTTGTTTCTTGTGAATGGTCTGCTGCACATTTTTGCACAGCATATGTTAATACTTCTTTTGCATTTTTGATAGATTCTTCTTTAACTTTTCTTGCTGATTCTCTAATTAATTCTGCTTTTTCAGCAGTAATATTTTTTTCAACTTCTTGTAAAAGAATAGTTTTTGCTTGTTCTTGTGTCAAAGAAGCAATCTCTTGTAATTTGTTAAGTTCTTCTGAATACATTTGTTCTACATCTTGCTTTTGTTTTTCTAATTCTTCAAATTGTTTGTCCAAATCACGTTCTTTTCTCTCAAAGTTTTCTGAACGTTTGTCAAGATTTTCTTCTTTTTGAATTAATCTTGTTTCTTGTCTTTGTATTTCGCCTCTTCTTTCTTTAATCTCTTGATCTAATTCTTTTCTGCTTGCCATTATTTCTTCTTTTGCTTTGATAATTTCTTCTTTCTTTAAGTTTTCTGATTCTATTTTAGCCATATTCACAATTCTTTTTGCTTCTTCCTCAGCATTTCCAACTTTAGATTCTGCAATCTTTTTTCTGTATATAATACCTCCTACAGCTCCGATTGCAAGTGAGATTAAGACAGCGGCTACTATGACAATAATGTTCATAATATACACCTCTTCCTTATTTAGTTTTCAATGTTCGAATAAAATATATAATAATTTCAAACAATATATTTTTTTCTTACCTATTATATTTTACCTTATATTATTGTAAACTGTCAAGAGGTTTTGAGAAATACTTTATTTATTTTCATCTTTTTGTTCTAAATCTAATTCTATATTATATACTTCATAATCTTTATCTATTAGGCTTGTTTCTAAATTTTCAATAAATAGAGTTGCTTTAAAATCTTTTATTGATTTATCAATTGCTTCTTTAAGTTCTTTGTTTACACCTATAGATAAATTTTTGATTGGTGTTTTTAATGATACATTGTTGTTGGTTTTTGCTCCTCTAGCTTGGCTTATTATTTCAATTATAGAATTTCCTTGTTCTATTTCCTTATTGAAATTATAATTTAATGGTTCGATTTCTGTTATGTGTATAGATTTATTATTATGATATAGTTCTTGGAAAATTTCTTCTGTTATATATGGGAAAAATATGCTAAAATCTTGTAATAGTTTATATAATAAAATATATACTGTTTTTTGTCCACTATATCTTGGTATATCTCCAAATTCTTCTGGTCTATATAACCTGTGTTTTACTATTTCTATATAATTATCACAAAATTCCCAGAAGAATTTTTCTAAAATATTTAATGCTAAACCTACTTCATATTCATCTAAGTAATCCAAGAATTGTTTTTCCATTTCTTGAAAACGTCCTAATATCCATTTATCAATATATTCAAAGTCTGTGAATTCTTTATCTTCATAATCAGTTAAATGCATTTCTATAAATTTGGCAACATTCCATATTTTATTTATTAATTTTTTACCTCTAAGTAATGTTTCTTCACTAAATACTATATCTGTTCCTAATCTTCCTGTACCTGCCCAATATCTGATAACATCTGCTGAATATTGTTTTATCAAATCTAATGGTTCATGTTTGCTATTACCTTTACTTTTGCTGATTTTTTCACCTTTTCCAGCCATAACAAAACCTGAAATCATTACATTGTTCCATGGTCTTTGTCCAAAATGATAAAAGCTTTTTACTATTGTATAGAAATCCCATGTTCTAATAATTTCACTCGCATTTGTTCTTAAACTCATTGGTTTTAATATATCTTCAAAATTTTCTTTTTCTCCATATCTCATATTAATAAGAGGTGTAACTGAAGAAGTAGCCCATGTATCCATAATATCTGTGTCTGGTACAAATTCTGTACATCCACATTTTGGGCATTTTTCTATTTTTGGTGAATCCACTAATGGATTTACAGGTAAATCTTCTTTTTTTGCAAAAATAGTTTCACCACACTCTTTGCAATACCATGCAGGGAATGGAACTCCAAAATACCTTTGTCTTGATATGCACCAGTCCCATGCAATATTATTTACCCACTCATCATATCTAGCATGCATGTATGATGGATGCCAATTTATTTCATTTCCTATTTTGATAAAATCTTCTTTGTGGTTCATAATGTCAATAAACCATTGTTTCATAACAGCATATTCAACTTCTCTACCACATCTTTCATGTGTTTGTACTTCATGTTCTAGTTCTTCAATTTTTACTACATATCCACCTTCTTGCAAATCTTCTATGATTTTTTTTCTTGCTTCTTTTATTTTTAATCCACCATATTTTGGTACTGTTTGAACTATTTTTCCGTCTGTAGTAAATATGTATTTTAATGGTAATTTATATTTTTTCCACCATTCAATATCAGTTTGATCTCCAAAAGTACAGCACATAACTACACCTGTACCTTTATCCATTGCAACTTTTTCGTCTGCCATTATAGGTACATCTACATCTATAACAGGGATGTGTGCAGTTTTTCCTATTAAATGTTTTCTTTTTTCATCTTCTGGGTTTACAAAAACACAAACAATAGCTGGTAATAATTCAGGTCTTGTTGTTGCAATAGTAAATTCTTCTCCATCTTCTACTGTTGTAAAGTTTATAAAATTAAATGTTGTTTTAATTGTTTTTGTTTCTAATTCAGCTTGAGCAATAGAAGTTAAACATTCATTACACCATAAAGCTGGACTTTCTTTATGATAACAATGACCTTTTTCTACTAAATCTAAAAATGATGCTTGACTAATTTTCATAGTTGAAGGTGCAACAGTTTTGTAGTGAATATTCCAATCTGTACTTACTCCCATTTTGCTAAATAGTTCTTTAAAATCTGCTTCATATTTATTAGTTGTTTCATAGCATAACTCTGAAAATTTTTCTCTGCCTATTTCATGTGCTCTTTTACCTTGTTCTTTTTCTACTAGTCTTTCACTTGGCAAACCATTGTCATCAAAACCAAAAGGATAAAAAATATTATATCCTCTTAACCTTTTATATCTAGCTAACATTTCTGTTTGTGTATATGAAAAAATGTGACCTATATGAATTTTTCCATTTACAGTTGGTGGAGGTGTATCTATTGAATACACTTCTTTACCATTTCGTTTGAATTCGTAAATTTTATTTTCTTTCCAATAGTCAAGCCACTTTTTCTCTTTCTCTTCTGCATTATATTTTTTATCTAACATGTTTTGTTCCCTCCTATTTTAATCACCTAAATTAATTCCTACACTTCTTGCTGTTTTTACTAAGTCATTGTCCATTGTGACTTTTCTTATATTACTTTCTGTTGTATTTCCTGATACTGCACCAATTTTTGTATTTTGTCCAACAACATCTTCTAAACTCACATCATCTAATTTTCCATTTTTTATAACAGTCAATCTTCCAAACTTACCTTCTAAAGCTAATTGCATTGCTTTTGTTCCATATTTTGTTGAAAGTACTCTATCATAAGCTGTTGGTGTTCCTCCTCTTTGCATATAACCTAGTGTTGTATTTCTTGCTTCTAAACCAGTTATATCTTCTAGTTGTTTTGCGACAATTTGTCCTATACCACCTAATTTAGTATTATCAACACCTTGTCCATTATTTCTTGTTCCTTGAATTACCATATCTCCACCTTTTGGTTTTGCTCCTTCTGATACAATAACTATACTAAAGTTTTTACCTCTTGATTGCCTGTTTCTTATTTTTGAAGCAACTTTTTCTATATCGTATGGTATCTCTGGAATTAATGCTACATCTCCTCCTCCTGCTATTGCTGATTCTAGTGCTATCCAACCAGCATATCTTCCCATAACCTCTAATACCATTATACGGTGATGAGTTTCTCCTGTTGTATGCAATCTATCAATAGCTTCCATAGCGACTGAAACAGCTGTATTGTATCCAAAAGTTATATCTGTACATGCAACATCATTATCAATTGTTTTTGGTACACCTATCACATTAACACCTTTTGTTGAAAAATCTCTTGCTGATTTTTGTGTTCCATCACCACCTAATGTAAAAATACAATCAAAACCATCATCTTTAATATTTTTTATACAAATATCTGATAAATCTTTATATTCTACTTCTCCGTTCTCTTTTTCTATTTTATAATTAAATACATTTGCATTTGTTGATGAACCTATAATAGAGCCACCCTTTGGTAAAATTCCTTCTGCATTTCCATCTTCTGCTGTACTTAATTTTACATATTCATTTTTTAATAATCCATTATATCCATCTATAAAGCCATATGCTTCTACTCCGCTATTTTCTGCTGTTTTTACAATTCCTCTAATAACTGCATTAAAACCTGCTACATCTCCACCATTTGCTAATATTGCTACTTTTTTTATCATGATTATTCCCTCCTCTTCTCATACTATTATACCAATTTTTTTCAAAATTACAACATTTTAGCAGATTTTTATTTGATTTTTTGCATAAATCATTGTACAATAAAAAGGCAATCACTCTTAATTGAAAGGAAAAAACTTAATATGAAACTTGAATATATTGTAGATAAATCTGCCTCTATACATGATTTATTACAACAAGAATTTAATATTTCACATAGATTATTTGCTTTTTTAATCAGGCAAAATTTAATATTTTGTAATAGTTCTGTTTGTGATACTAGAAATTTTGCAAAACCTGGTGATGTCCTTTCTATATCTATGGATTATGTAGAAAATAATTCAAACATTTTTCCTACAAAAATGCCTTTAGATATTTTGTTTGAAGATGAGTGGTTATTAGTATTAAATAAACCTAGTGGCATTGCGACACATCCTTCAATATTACATTATAGTGATTCCCTTTCAAATGGTGTTCGTTATTATTTTGATAAAATTGGTCTTAATAAAAAGATAAGACCTATTAATCGTTTGGATTTACACACTTCCGGAATTATCGTTTTTGCCAAATGTGCTTATATACATGAGCAATTATCTATGCAAATGGAAAATGGTAACTTTTTAAAAGAATATCTTGCTCTTGTGCATGGTGCTTTAGAAAAGCCAAGTGGTACAATTGATTTGCCAATCTCTAGAAAACCTAATAGTATTATTGAAAGATGTGTTGATTTTTCAAATGGTCAAAATGCTATTACAAAATATCAGGTTTTAAAGTATTTTGAAAATAAAAATATAAGTTTAGTAAAATGTCATTTGCTTACTGGAAGAACTCATCAAATTAGACTCCACTTTTCTTATATAGGTCATCCTTTAGTTGGTGATAGTTTATATGGAAATGATGCATCTAAATATGGTCAAGCTTTACATTGTTCACATATAAGTTTTATTCATCCTGTTACTAAACAAAAATTAGATTTTGAAAATGATAATTTTAAAAAGAATTAGCAAAATTTACTTATTTGCTAATTCTTTTAGTTCTTCATCTTGTTTTAATTCTTCAGATAAAAAATGAAATGCTCGTGCATCTTGTTGAACTGCAATTTTTGCAATTTCTTTGTTGTTTCTTAATCTATAACTTGCATATTTTATGATAATTCCTTTGTTTGCTACAGCTGTTTTTACGATTTCTTCATTATCTCTTAAATCTTCACTTGCATAATACAAAGTTTGCCCATATGTTTTGACACTTTCTAGTATAAGTTCTTTATCATTTTTTAGTCTTTCTGATGCATAAAAAGCTGTCCAAGGTGCTGTTTTAATTGCTTGCATTATTATGTCTTTATTATCTTTTAATCTATCACTTGCAAATTCTAATGCTTCTCCATCTTGAGTTATTGCTGTTTTTACAACTTCTTCATCATCTTGTAATTCAGGACTTGCATATTCTAATAATTTGCCTTGTGTTTCAACTTTTTTTAATATATATTCTTTATCATCTGATTTATTTTTTATTTCTTCTAATTCTTCCATTTTAGCTCTCCTTTTTAACATCTTCTTGCCTTCAAAGCTTTAATTAAAATGCCTTGTTCTGTAAACATTTTTTCATGTTCTGTTTCTATATTATTTCCAAAAATATCTTCACTGTGCAAATCTTGTGTTTCTGCATAAATTTCAAAGCCTGCTTCTTCTAAATAATTTTTAGTTGCGAAAAATAAATCGTCATCATCTGTTTTGAAAAAAATTTCTCCTTTTTCATCTAGAAAAGTTTTGTATTTTTCTAATTGTCTAGTATGTGTTAATCTCTTTTTTCTGTGCTTTCCCTTAGGCCAAGGGTTACAGAAATTTATGTAGATTCTTTTTATATTATCTTTTTCATCTAAAATTAAATTTATTCTTTCAATGTCAAAACGTGTAATCACTACATTTTCTGGTGTTAAATCTTTTTCTAAATATGTTTTTTCTATGCTTCGTTTAGCTAAACCTAGCATTGCATCAATTAAATCTATTGCAATATAATTTATTTCTAAATTTTCTGATGCTAATAGGCTGATAAATTGACCTTTTCCACATCCTAATTCCAAATAAATTGGATTATCTGGATTTTTAAATGCCTCTTTCCATTTTCCTTTTTGTTCTTCTGGATTATCTATGTAAAAAGATGATGCTTCTAATTCTGGTCTTGCCCATTTTTTATATCTGATTCTCATATAAATTTTCCTTTCATATATGTAAAAAGAGTAAATCTGTAAGCCGGGTTCTGTCATCTAAAATAGCCATTTATCTAGGATAATTATTACTAATTATCTCAAGCCACACAAGTCAAGAAGGCGCCGAGCAGACTTAATCTTCTTTAATAGGTGTTGCTCCAGATGGGGTTTACACTGACCTGTTATGTCACCATAACAGCGGTAGGCTCTTACCCTGCCTTTTCACCCTTACCATTTATGGCGGTTATTTTCTGTTGCACTTTCCTTAAGGTTACCCTCACTAGACGTTATCTAGCATCTTTGCTCTATGGAGCCCGGACTTTCCTCTCGCAATTCCTTTCGAAATTTGCCAGCGACTATTTAATTTACTCTATTTCCTATTATATCATATATTACTTAATTCTTCTAGTGTGTTTTTATATTTTATTAAAAAAATTTGAGTATTCTTTTGTTCTATTGCTTTTTGTAGTTCACTTAACATTACATATGTTTTGTTTATTGAATACTGTTTTTCATCTTTAATTTCCGTACCTGTTAGTAATTTTGTAAATTCTTCTATACTTGCTCTTATATCTTTTGCAATTTCTTCCCAATTTTCACTATCTAATTCACTATATGCTCTATATATATTTAATTTAGTTCTAGCAACAATTTTTTCTTTTTCTTCACCTGTTTTTTCTGTGAATTTAACAACATTTTCATAAACTTTTACAAGTCCGTGATAGTGTTTCTTGTTTCTTTTGCTGTTCTATTGCTTGTGTAAGTGCATCAAATTCTGTATTAAAATTCAATATATCTTGATCATCAACATCTGTTTTATATAAATCTAAAGTTATTGTTGGCATTGATGTGTACATATTTTCAATTTCTGTTTTTATTTTTTTCCAATCAATATCTTCATCTCCAAGCAGTATTCCTGATGGTTCTAAACTATAAGTTGTAACTGTATCACTACTACCACCACTCTCACCACTATTATCTGATTTATTTTGAGAGCTTCCTTCTTGGTTTGATTCCGCATTTGCACTTTCACTTCCTGATGAACTTGTCCCTTCTTCTTCACTAGAGCTACTTGAAGTTTCTTTGCTCATTCCACCTTCTCCTGATTTAGAGCTTTTTTCTGTACTTTTCTCACTACCTTCACCTGAAGAACTTGAACTTACTTCACTTATAGCAATTTTGTAATTTTCAAACTCAATATTATTCATTTTATTAAATAAAGTAAGCATTTTGCTTTCAATATACTTTATTTCTGTTTTTGCTTTTTGCTTCATTTCTGTTTCCTTAGTTGGATTAGATGACATGACTTGATATGACACAAATGCTATCGCAATTACAGCAAAAAATATTATTAAAATATATGCAAATGTTTTATATTTTTTCAAAATTTTCATTCCTTTCGTTTATAATTTTTACTAGTATTTCCAAATTTATCATATTTATTCATTCTTGCAAATTGTTATATTTTTCGTCTTTTTGCACATATTATTATTATATTAATATAGGAGATTTTTTTGATGACAATAAATTTATTTAGTGAAAAAACTGGTGAGGTAAATCGATTTTTAAGTAATCTTTATAATATAGATTTTGAGATATCTAATAAAAAAAGTTGGGAAAAAAAATATGCCAATCCTGTCGAAATGGCCGACATTATTGGCGTATATATTGATAATATTGATTTATATGATTTAAATTTATGGGTGTCTTTAGATAAGGGATTTTACATTCATGTAACAGATGAAAATGGAAATGCTTTAATTAAATATTTATATGAAAGATTCCCTTACTAATTTTTATTATATTTATTGTTTATTCTGATTCAACATCAGATTCTGTTTCAACAGTTTTTTCTAACTCGTCTTTACTTTCTTCATCAGATTTTTCTGTGTCTATTTCTACTTCTACATCTGGAGCTGTTTCTATTTCAACTTCAATAAAATCATCATTTTCTACTGATTGTTTTTCTTCTTTGCCTGATTCTTCTACAGTTTCTGTTTCTTCTACTTCATCTTGTTTTTCACCACATTCAGGGCAAAAATTTGCATCTTTTTCTATTTCAGTATGGCAACTTTGACATTGCTTTTTATCTTTTAGGTCTCTACATTCTTCTAATATATTTTCAATTTCACCACTTAGCACATCTATTTGTGTGCATTCTTCTTCTAAATCCTTCTTTATGTCTATATTTTCTTCCCTTACATGTTTTTCATATACTTTTTTACCGATATCTTTATAAATATCATTTATCTGACTTTTTAAGTCATTCATTCTTAATTTTAATTTTGCTTCCTTTGCTATTTTACCTGTTTTATCTGCTGTTACCTTATATGCTTCACTTGCTTTCTTTCCTAATTTATCAAAAAAATCCATTGATAATTCCTCCTTTTT
>CANRBU010000002.1 GCA_947628925.1 uncultured Clostridia bacterium
AAATAAATGGGCCATTAGCTCAGCTGGTAGAGCAGCAGACTCTTAATCTGACGGTCGGAGGTTCGAACCCTCTATGGCTCACCAAAAACTTAGGGACAAGCGACTTCTGTAAGTTGCTTGTTTTTATATTTTTTCAAATTCCCAACTTTTTCCCGACTTAGGTTTTAACTTTTTACAAATAGAAGATAATAAAAAAGAGTTTACAAATAACATAAAATATGGTAATATAATTAATGTAAAATAAAAATTAAATATAATCTTATAAAGAGATGGAGATGTTAAGAGATGTGCTCGAAGCTCCACAGCAACCTGCTATAAAAGCAAGGTGCTAATTCACAATATATGAGATAACTTATATACGGCTTGTAAGAGTAGTTATCTTACAAGTTTTTTCTTCTTTATAAGATTAGGAAAGAAGGTAAAAATGGGAAAGAATTTTGATTATCTTATGAAGAACATGACACACAATGGAAATGTAGCAGATTGGTTATGGCAGATAAAAATATTTTTTGGAGAAGAGCAAGCAGAAAAATTTTGTGAACATTTTATATCGGCACATCAAATACTTAGAGTAAACGACATAAGAAATATTATAGGCAACTATAACTTTTCAGTATACTCTTGTAGTGAAAAAGAACAAATTGCATTTTTCAGCATATATAGACCTATAAATAGAGAAGAACATATAATAAAGAATTTAGAAAATGGCTTTGAAAAAGCACAAAAACTATATAGAAATAGAGATATTGAATTTTCTAAAAGCATTAAAAAATTAGGATATTCATATTCAACTACATATGCAAACTGGAAAGAAAAAAGTAATAAAGATACATACCAAAAAGAATATGTATTTATTATATTTAGCGAAAAAGATAATCCTGAAGAATTTAAAAACAATATGATAAAATTAGCAATAAAATATAATATAAAACAAATATTAATAACAGATAAAATAATAGATAAAACTCCTAAAATGATAATAGGGTCAAAACAATATAATGTACCAAACGGAGAAACAATAAAAGAAACAAAAGATACAACAATAGAAACGGTAGAAAAATATTTATCAGAAATAATAGGTTCAAAAGTATTATTTAAAGTTCCTTATGAGAAAAATAAAACTATAATATACTATGAAAATAATAAATTAAGCAATTATTATAGTAAAAATAAACAAGAAAAAGTAAAAAATATGAAGCCATATAGTTATAATAGTACTATGGTACGAAATTCATTAATAAATAAATTTAATAGAGAAAATTATAATATTCCTACTTCCAAAATATAGAAGAATTAAATTATACAAAAGAGTGAACATCTTTCAACAAATATTGACAAATAGCAAAAATTAAAGTATTATAAATAAGTTATAGAAAACAAAATAAAAAGGAGAAAATATAATGCAAAAAATGAACAAATATTATTTTACAAGTGAAAGTGTAACAGAAGGACATCCAGACAAACTATGTGATTACATATCAGACAGTCTACTAGACGCATATATAGAAAAAGACCCAAATGCAAGAATAGCAATAGAAACATTTGCAGCAAAAAATGAAATCACAATAGCAGGACAAGTAACATCAACAGCAAAAATAGAAACAAAACAAGTAGAACAAATAGTAAGAAACACAATCCAAGAAATAGGATATCAAGACAGCGAAATAGACATAGATTATAAAACATGCAAAATAAACATAAACATAACAGAACAAAGTGCAGACATAGCACTAGGAGTAGACGTAGGAGGAGCAGGAGATCAAGGTATAATGTTTGGATACGCAACAGACGAAACACCAAACTACATGCCATATCCAATAGCAATAGCACATAAACTAGCACAAAAACTAACACAAGCAAGAAAAGAAAAAATAATACCATACTTAAGACCAGACGGAAAAACACAAGTAACCGTAGAATATGAAGACGATAAACCAAAAAGAATAGAAACAATATTAATATCAACACAACACACAAAAGAAGTCAGTATGGAAACAATAAAAAAAGACATAAAAAAATATATAATAGACGAAGTAATACCAAAAAACATAATAGATGAAAATACAAAAATTTATATAAACCCAACAGGAAGATTTATCATAGGAGGACCACTAGGAGACACCGGATTAACAGGAAGAAAAATAATAGTAGACACCTATGGAGGAATGGCAAGACATGGGGGAGGAGCATTTTCAGGAAAAGACCCAAGCAAAGTAGACCGCTCAGGAGCATACATGTTAAGACACATAGCAAAAAACATAGTAGCAAACAAACTAGCAAAAAAATGCGAAATACAAATATCATATGCAATAGGAATGAAAGAACCACTATCAATTTGGATAAATACATACGGAACAAACACAATACCAGAAGAAGAAATAATACAAATAATCAAAAAAAATTATGATTTAACACCAGAAGGAATAATAAAATACTTAAACTTAAAACAACCAATTTACAAAAAAACAACAAACTATGGTCACTTTGGAAAAGACGAATTACCATGGGAACAAATAAAAAAATTAGAAATTTCACAATAAAAACAAAAAATTCCAGCGATTTATCACTGGAATTTTTCTTTTCGAAAGACTCTTAAAATATAAAATTATTGCAAAATTTCCTCACCAACAATAGATTTAATTTTTTTCAACTGAACAACTAAGTCATTATATTTAGCCTTACCAATAGAAGTATCATAGCCCTCTTCGTAACTTTTAATAACATTATTAATATCCAAAACTCTAAATTTATGTGAAGAAGCACTAGGATTTTTATACATATTTATAGGAATATAGGTAACCTTATCAATAGAAATAGAACCTTCAGCAGAGCGAGTAATACGCAAATTCAAGATTATAGAATTACGAGTATTTTCAGCATTCTGATCACAAATAAAATTACCCAAAGCATAAATAACAAAACAATCCTTTGTAGAACCATCAGGCAAAGAAACAGTTCTCTTTTCCATAGGCTCCAAAGTATGAGGATGATTTCCCAAAATAATATCAACACCATTTTGGAACAAAAAATCAGCCAAATCTTTTTGCTCATCATTTGCAGTTGTACGATACTCAGTGCCCCAATGCATGCAAGCAACAATCAACTGAGCACCTTCAGCCTTAGCAGTATCCAACTGAGACTTAATAAAATCTTTATTAATTAAATTCACGCAAAAAGGCTTATCACTAGGAAGCGGAATACCATTAGTACCATAAGTATAATTTACAAAAGCAATTTTAGTACCTTTTACATATTTGTACAAAATTTTCTCACTATCCTCTTGAGTTTTATAAGTTCCCAAATGTGATAAATGATATCCATCCAAAACATCAATAGTTCTAGACAACCCAGAAAACCCCATATCCAAACAATGATTACCAGCAGTAGAAAGAACGTCAACGCCAATTCTGCGTAAGCAATAAGCCAAATTATCAGGAGAATTAAATCTAGGATAATTGCTATAACCAACATCACTACCAGCAAAACTCGTCTCTAAACTACCAACAGTAATATCAGGAGACATAGTATATTTAGAAATATCAGAAAAAACATAAGAAAAATCATATTCAGAAGTAGATTTATCATAAGCATCCATATATTGAGTATTATGACACATAACATCACCTATAGCACACAAAGTAAAAGAACGAGCACCATCAAGAGCAGAAAAATCTTCCTCTTTCTCCTCTAAAAGTTCAGGAGAAGTATACAAAGCTTCAGAATCACTTTCATCTTGAACAGAAACCACATCTTTTTTCTCATCAGCTAAAACTTCAACCTTTTGAACATCATATTCAACTGAATTTTTAGAATTATTAACAAAAAACAATTTAGTAGCGGAAAACGCAATCAAAAAAATAAGAAACAAAATTAACGCAATACAAACAACAGTAGAAGTATTTACACTCAAAATACGCTCGAAAAGAGAAAGTCTGCGAGACCTTTTTCCTCTAGGATTTCTCGCCATAAAAACACCCCAATTCATAATAAATTCTTTACCAAATTATCACAAAAATAAAAAAAAATCAATGAAAATGCATAAAAAAGACAAAAAAGCATAACATAATAAAAAACAAAGGGATAACAAAAGGTTAAAAAAATACAATTAACCTAATTTATGCCTTAGAAAGGAATGTGATAAAATGAAAATAGTAGATAAAATTGCATTAGCATTAGTTATCATAGGCGCAATAAATTGGGGATTAATAGGATTATTTAACTTCAATTTAGTAGCAGCAATTTTTGGAGACATGACAGTATTATCAAGAATTATATACGCACTAGTCGGAATATCAGGACTATGGGCAATAAAATTATTATTTGAAGATTAACAAAGAACTAAGAAAATTAAGAAAGAAATAATAAATTTCCTAATTTTCTTAGTTTCTTTTTAAAATAGAACACTTGAAAAAACCAATAAAATAATATATAATAAGCACATACAAAACAAAAAGGAGGAACACCAATGTTAACCACAAATGGCGTAACCGTAAGGTTTGGAAAAAGAGTTCTATTTGAAGATGTCAACATCAAATTTACAAAAGGCAACTGCTATGGAATAATAGGAGCAAATGGAGCAGGAAAATCAACATTTTTAAAAGTATTATCAGGAGAAATCGAATCTAGCAAAGGAGATGTAAGTTTAGAAAAAGGAGCAAGACTCTCAGTATTAAAACAAGATCACTTTGCATATGAAGAATATACAGTACTAGACACAGTAATCATGGGAAATAAAGAACTATATGATATAATGAAAGAAAAAGATGCAATATACAGCAAACCAGACTTTTCAGAAGAAGACGGAATGAAAGCAGCAAAACTAGAAGAAAGATTTGCAGAACTAGATGGATGGAATGCGGAATCAGATGCAGCAATAATATTAAATGATTTAGGGATAAGCCCAGAAGACCACTATAAATACATGAAAGAAATAGAACCACGTGAAAAAGTAAAAATATTATTAGCACAAAGCCTATTTGGAAACCCAGACGTATTGCTACTAGACGAACCAACAAACGACCTAGACCTAAAAAGCATAAACTGGTTGCAAGAATTTTTAATAAATTATGAAAACACAGTCATAGTCGTATCACACGACAGATACTTTTTAAACAAAGTATGCACATACATAGCAGACGTAGACTTTGGAAAAATAACACTATATCCAGGAAACTATGACTTTTGGTATGAATCAAGCCAATTAGCACAAAAACAAGCAAGAGAGCAAAACAAAAAGAAAGAAGAAAAAATGAAAGAACTACAAGACTTCATTGCAAGATTCAGTGCAAATGCATCAAAATCAAAACAAGCCACATCAAGGAAAAAGACACTAGAAAAAATCCAATTAGAAGAAATCAAACCATCAAACAGAAAATATCCATATATAGACTTCAAACAAGAGCGAGAACCAGGAAAAGAAATACTACAACTAAAAAACATATCAAAAACAATAGATGGAGTAAAACTACTAGACAACATAAGCTTTACATTTAAACAAGACAACAAAATAGCCATATTAGCAGATAATGAAAATGCAAAAACAGCACTATTCCAAATAATAGCAGGAGAAATGGAACCAGACTCAGGAGAAATAATATGGGGAACAACCATTACCAACAACTACTTTCCAAAAGACAATAGCTATCTATTTGAAACAGACGAAAACATCACAGAATGGCTAAGAAAATACTCAAAAGACCCAGACGAAACATATGTAAGAAGTTTTCTAGGCAGAATGTTATTTTCAGGAGACGAAGCTCTAAAAAATGTACAAGTATTATCAGGAGGAGAAAAAGTACGATGTGTATTATCAAAAATGATGCTATCAGGAGCCAATTTTTTAATATTTGACGAACCAACAAACCACCTAGATATGGAAAGCATAACAGCACTAAACAATGGCATGAAAAACTTTAAAGGAAATATAATCTTCACATCACATGACCATCAACTAATGCAAACAGTAGCAAACAGAATAATAGACATCAAAGAAAACGGACAAGTAATAGACAAAGAAGTAACATACAACGAATACTTAGAAATTGAATAAAAAGCAAGCACATTTATACACAAGAAAGGAAAGTGAAAACGCATGGACAAAATTAATAAAACAATAGCAGAAGAATTGCAGATAAAAGAAAGTCAAGTAGAATCAGCGGTAAAACTGATAGATGAAGGAAACACAATACCATTTATCGCAAGATATAGAAAAGAAGCAACAGGAGGACTAAGTGACGAAATACTTAGGGACTTAGGCGATAGACTAACATACTTAAGAAACCTAGAACAAAGAAAAGAAGAAGTAATCAAATCAATAGAAGAACAAGGAAAATTAACAGACGAAATTTTACAAGCAGTGGCAATTTGCAAAACCCTAGCAGAAGTAGAAGATATATATAGACCATACAAGCAAAAGAAGAAAACACGAGCAACAGTAGCAAAAGCAAAAGGACTAGAACCACTAGCAGAAATAATAATAAAACAAGAAGAAACCACACCGATAGAAGAAATAGCAAAACAATACATAAACATAGATAAATTAGACGACAAAGAAAAACAAGACAAAGATAAAGTAGTAGCAAATGCAGAAGAAGCAATTCAAGGAGCACTAGATATTATAGCAGAAAACATATCAGACAACAGTAAATACAGAAAAGAAATAAAAAGACAATGCTACCGCGAAGCAGGAATAGAAACAAAAGCGGTAGATGAAGAACAAAAATCAAATTACGAAATGTACTATGACAAACAGGAACCAATCAAATACATACCAAGCCACAGAATACTAGCAATAAACAGAGGCGAAAAAGAAGAAATCTTAAAAGTAAAAATACAAAAACCAGAAGAAAAAATCATCAACTACATAGAAAGAGACATAATAAAAGGAGAAACACAATTCACAAACATGCTAAAAGAAACAATACAAGACAGTTTCAAAAGATTAATAGAACCATCAATAGAAAGGGAAATACGCTCAGACCTAACGGAAAAAGCAGAAGAAAAAGCAATAAAAGTATTTGGACAAAATGCAAAACAACTACTATTAGGAGCACCAATCAAAGGAAAAACAGTAATGGGCTTTGACCCAGCATATAGAACAGGATGCAAAATTGCAGTAATAGACGAAACAGGAAAAGTTCTAGATTACACAACAGTATATCCAACAGAACCACAAAATGATATAGAAGGAGCCAAAAAAGAACTACTAAAACTAATAGACAAAGACAAAATAGACATGATAGCAATAGGAAACGGAACAGCATCAAGAGAATCAGAAATGTTTGTTGCAGACATGATAAAAGAAGCAAAAAGAGAAATACACTACGCAATAGTAAGTGAAGCAGGAGCATCAGTGTACTCTGCATCAAAACTAGCAACAGAAGAATACCCAGACATAAATGTATCAATAAGAGGAGCAATATCAATAGCAAGAAGACTCCAAGATCCATTGGCAGAACTAGTAAAAATAGACCCAAAAGCAATAGGAGTAGGGCAATATCAACATGATGTAAATCAAAAAAGACTAGCAGAAAGTCTTACGGGCGTAGTCGAAGACAGCGTTAACAAAGTAGGCGTAGATGTAAACACGGCAACACCATCATTATTATCATATGTATCAGGCATAAACAACACAATTGCCAAAAACATTGTAAAATATAGAGACGAAAATGGAAAATTAAAAAACAGAAAAGAACTATTAAAAATTCCAAAACTCGGAAAAGTAGCATATGAACAATGCGCAGGATTCTTAAGAATACTAGACGGAGATAACCCATTAGAAATAACAGCAGTACACCCAGAAAGCTATGAAGCCACAGAAAAACTATTAGGCAAAATAGGTTTCAAAAAGCAAGACATAAAAGATAAAGAAAAACTAAGCGAAATGCAACAAAAACTAAAAACAATAGACATAGCACGGAACAGCAAAAGAACTTGAAATAGGTAAAATGACATTAACAGACATAATCGCAGAACTATCAAAACCTGGAAGAGACCCAAGAGAAGACATGCCAAAACCAATATTACGTTCAGACGTCCTAAAAATTGAAGACCTAAAAGAAGGAATGATAGTAACAGGAACAGTAAGAAATGTCATTGACTTTGGAGCATTTGTAGACATCGGAATAAAACATGACGGATTAGTACACATATCAGAAATGAGTGACAAATACATAAAAAACCCAGCAAACATTGTATCAGTAGGAGATATAATAAAAGTCAAAGTAATAAAAATTGACTTAGAAAGACAAAAAGTAAGTTTATCAATGAAATTATAAAAAAAGGAGTAAAAAACTATGAGAAAAGGAATACCAAATGTAGAAAATCCAGAAAACAACACCTACAAAATCATAGCAGTAGACGACGAAATAGGAATCGTTGACTCACTATCAATTTTTCTAAAAAGAACGGGCTATCAATTTGTTGGAGTAACAGACCCAATGGAAGCGGTTGAAAAAGTAAAAAATGAACATTTTGATTTAATGATATTAGACTTTATCATGACCCCATACCATGGAGACCAAGTAGTAGAAGAAATACGTAAATTCAACAAAAATTTATACATATTACTTTTAACAGGACACAAAGATTTAGCTCCACCACTAGAAACAATAAAAAGACTTGATATACAAGGATACTGCGAAAAAAGTGATAAATTTGACCAATTACTATTACTAATAGAATCTGGAATAAAATCAATCAAACAAATGCAAGAAATACAACACATTAACCAAGAATTAACAGGAACATATGAAAAACTAGAAAAAGCATACCTAGAAAGTATAGAAACATTGAGACACACAGTTGAAGCAAAAGACATATATACAAGAGGACACTCAGAAAGAGTAGCAGAATATTCTGTGTTAATAGGAAAAAAACTAGGGCTATCAGAAGAAGATCTAAAAATACTACACCTAGGAGGACTATTCCATGACATAGGGAAAATAGGAGTTCCAGACAGTATCTTGCAAAAACCATCAAGACTAACAGATAACGAATACTCACAAATAAAACAACACCCAAACATAGGAGTACACATTTTATCAAATGCATCAATATTCGAAAACATATTACCAATAGTAGAACATCATCACGAAAAATTTGATGGAACAGGATATCCTAGCAAACTAAAAGGAGACGAAATTCCATATTTTGCAAGAATAACATCAATAGCAGACAGTTTTGATGCAATGACATCTTGCCGTTCATATCGTGAAGAAATGCCAATAGAAACAGTAATAGACGAAATCAGGAAATGCTCAGGAACACAATTTGACCCAGAAATTAGTAAAGTATTTTTAGAAATATTAGAAAACGACTTTCCATCAATAGAACAAATTATGAACAGATATAAATAAAAATAAAAAAATTAAGATATAAGAAATAGCTTAAATCTTAATTTTTTTAATATAAAATATTTATTGTACAATAGGTAACTCAATATGGAAAACAGTACCTTTACCACTTTCAGTTTCAAAAGTAATATTTCCACCAAAATGAGCCTTGATAGTTGAATAAGACATATATAAGCCTAGACCAGTACCATTTTTGCCCTTAGTAGTAATCATTTCAGTAAACAATTTATCCTTTACTTTATCAGGCAAACCAGGACCATAATCTTTAATAGAAATAACTAAATGATTCTCATCCTTAGAATCAATAGTCAAATCAATGTTTTGATTAGCCTTACCAGCATAAGCTTGGATAGAATTTGAAATCATATTGTTGATAACTTGAACCAAACTATTTATATCACCATGTAACTTAGTTGTTTTATCAATATTCAAAGAAACATTTAAATAAATAAGAGCATTATTTAATTCATGTCTCATCAAAATATTAATACGTTTAACAAGCTCCTCAACCTCAAAATCAATATTATCAGCCTCAGACATAACAACAGCTTGACCCTTAACAGCAGAAATAACATCAGACATATATTCAGAATATTCTTTAATCTTTTTAATCCAAACAGACATATCATGAGCAATATCATGATGATCTTGAGCATTAACTTCAGGGTCTTCAATAGAAGCATCATACTCTTTTACCAAATCAGAAAGACCTTCAGAAGCACCAACAATAGACATAATAGGAGTTTTTAAATTATGAGCAATACCACCAACTAATTGACCAAGAGAAGCCAAACGCTCAGCTTCCATCAAAGTCTCTTGACTATCTTTCAACCTCTTCATATCTTTAACGTGTTGAGTAATATCCTTAAACAACACCAAAGAACCAATAAAAATACTTTTATTATACAAAGGACTAAGCTCAATATTAAAATACCTATCAATAGAAGCATCATAAAATTCAATACTAAAAGTCTTACCAGTTTTCATAGCAGAATAAAAAGAATCTTTAAAATTATTAACATTTTCAGAATCATTAAATAAATCAAAAATTTTCATTTTACGGATAGAAACATCCTTCAATTCAAAAGTCACAACAAAAGTATTATTATAATCAACAATATTTTCATCAGTATCAAGCACTAAATAACTGTCAGACATAACATCCACAACACGTTGCAAAGCAATAGGTGAAATATTAAGTAAATTAAATCTAAAAATAGCAACACCATAAAATAAAACAGGAATAGTAAAAGTAATAGGTGTCAAAAATACATCCATATCAATAATTTTAGCAGTACCCAAAACATTGATAGCAACAGGAATAAAAGAACCTAAAGCTATCAAAATAGATTGCCTAGAAAATAAACCAGAAGTCTTAAAAGAAGTTCTAAGCAAAATAACAACACTTATAAAAAGCAAAATATATGTATAAAGAGAATGTACAATAAAATAATTTCCATAAACAGTCTCATTAATATTAGAAGAATATTTCACATAAAATAAATGATGAAAATCATTCGTCCACAAAACTATCAAAGAAATAATAGGAATTATAAATAAAAGCAAATAAGATTTTTGAAACTTAATTTTGGTATTTTTAAAAGTCAAAGCAAAAAAGATAAAAGCAACAGGCCCCAAACAAGTACCAATATAGATAAAATACTCAAAAAATATAGGATTACATCCAAAAACATTAAACATAATACTTTGCAACAACACACCAAAGCAAATAATCATAATACACACAGCCATTGCAAGCAAAGCCTTATGCAACTGCTTAAAAGGACGTTGCCTAAAAATATAAAAAACAAGTAAAATACATAGAAAAGTCGCAATAACTAATAAAATAAAAGGCACAGTAATAAAATCCATATAAGCTCAATCCCTCCTAAAATCTCCCCAATAGCTCTTACAAAAATTTTTGTTTCTTAAAATATTTTATATATTGTATTATATAATTTTTATCAATAATTTTCCAGTCAAAACCAATAATTTGTAAAAATTTTTCAGAAAAAGAACTATCAAGACGAATTCTAGACGTATATACCAAGTGTTTCTGGCTATCCAAATCATGTATAATACCAGACAAAATTTGCTTTTTATCATTATCAGCAAGCATCTCATCAATTAATTTAACCATATCATCATCAGAAATAGGTACCAAAGAATAACCCAACTCAGACACAGTATCAATAAGCAATTGAATAGGCACCAACTTCGTATTATAAACATGGAGAATATTACAATCAAAAGCAAACCCAGAAATACGAATAATAGCATCAGCACATAAATCAACTGGAGTAATTTCAATCTCATGTTGAGAAGCATATTCAGGATAAACGCCCATTTTCACAAAAGACTGAATACGCTTAGCAAAAGCATTTTCATCAATATTTCTTTGGAACATACCATCACGAAAACGATTAGAAATATTACCAATACGCAAAATAATAGCATTTAAACCATCTCTAATAGCCTCCAAAATAATACGCTCAGCCTTAAACTTAGTTATTGTATAAATACCCTTCAAATGTTGACCAACAAACAAATCATGCTCACTAAAAATAACTTTATCATTAATATTTTCAGCAGTTTCAATAACAGACTCTTCCTTTTCACCATTACCAGAAACACTAATAGTAGAAATATGAATTAACCTCTTATTAAAATTCTTACACCAATCAACAACATTAGCAGTACCACCAACATTAACAGATTCAAACAAATCCTTATTCCCATAATGTTTAACAATAGCACCAGCATTAATAACAGTAGAAATTTCATTTTGTAGCAATAAATTATCATCCTCAGAAAGCCCTAAGTTTTCTGATGTAATATCAGCATCAACAACATGCATACGAGAACTATATTCATCATAAAAAGATGTACCAAAATAATATTCCAAAATATTTTTTAATCTACCAAAAGGAATCACATTATCCTTTTTACGAACTAAGCAATAAATATCACCACTTTTCTTCTTCAAAAAAGAATAAATCAAATGTGCACCAACATATCCAGTACCACCAATCAAAAGAACATTTCCAGTATCCACTTTTTTTATAGAAGAAAGAGAACTATCAGAATTTTTAGCCAACAGCTCATTTAATTTTTTATAATTATAATTTTCGATTTCTGCCTTTGGCACACGGTGTCTAGTTTTAGCTGATAAATCATGAATAGTAGGAAAATTAAAAATATCAGCATATTCAAAATCAAAGCCCTCACGCAAAGCCTCAATTTGCATATTTATAGCCAAAATAGAATCTCCACCAATATCAAAGAAATTATCATAAATAGAAACACTATCTAAATGTAAAATACGTTTCCATATATTCCATAACTTTTTCTCACTAGGAGTTTTAGTTTCATCAATAACCTTAGCAACTTTACGCTCACTCAAATCAGGCACAGGCAAAGCTTTTCTATCAATTTTACGATTAATAGTATATGGCATTTTTTCCAACCTAATAATATAACTAGGAACCATATAAGAAGGCAAAAGCTTTTTCAAAACATCCTTAACATCAGTCTCAGAAACATCACAATCAGGCATACACACATAATAACCACACAAAAACTCACGATTTTCAGTACAAACCTTATGTGCAACAGAAATTTCAATACCATCAATTTGATTCATAACACCTTCAATTTCACCAAGCTCAATACGCAAGCCACGTAATTTAATTTGATGGTCAACACGCCCTAAACATTGCACTTTACCGTCAAAAGTCCATCTTCCAATATCGCCAGACTTATACATCTTACCATCGCCAAACAAATTATCAACAAATTTCTCGCTAGTCATTTCAGGCTTTTCAAGATATCCAAGACCAACTTGAACACCAGAAATATAAATTTCACCAACAACCCCAACAGGAACAGGACGAAGATATTTATCCAAAATATGAATTTGAGTATTCAAAATAGGAGGACCGATAGTAATCATATTTTCACCATTCAAATTTTGAACATTACAAAGAACAGTAATTTCACTAGGCCCATAAATGTTATAAATTGTTACATCAGGAACCAATTTACGCAAATCACTAACAAATTTTTCAGGCAATGGCTCACCACCGAAAACCATATTCTTAACTAAAGATAAAGCAGAAGGTTCCAACCTATTATCATAATTAATTTTCATCAAACTAGGAGTTACTGTCATCACATCTCCACCATATTTTTTAATCAATCCATCTAATAAAATAGGATTTCGATGCTCTTCATTATTCGCCAACAACACGCGCAATCCATAGCCTAAAGAAACAACAATTTCATATACAAAAATATCAAAAGGAGTGGAAGTTACAGAAACCAAACAATGTTTATTACCATCCTTCAAATACTCCAAAACACTCCCCATAGCAACAACCATATTAGCAAGACCAGCTTGATGTAGCATAACACCCTTAGGCTTTCCAGTAGAACCAGAAGTATAAATAACATAAGACAAATCATCAGGTTTAACCAAAACACAAGGATTATCAAAATTTTTAGAATAAAAAGAATTATCTAAATCAATTTCAATACAATGCTTAATTTGATAAACCAAATGCTTCAAAGACTTCTGTACCAAAACATATTTAGCCTTACAATCTTCCAAATAGTATAAAGTACGCTCAATAGGGTAAGTAGGATCAACATTCAAAAAACAAGCACCAGCCTTTAAAATACCAAGCATACAAATAATAGTTTCAAAAGAACGGTTCGTCATAATGCACACAATATCATTAGGCTTTACACCTTGTGAAATCAAATAATGAGCAAGAGAATTAGCCTTTTTATTTAATTCATCATAAGTTAAAAATTTACCATCACAAATAATAGCTACATTATCTTTATTTAGCTCAACTTGATGCTCAAAAATTTGAACAAAAGTATCAACATCAACATTTTCAAAAGTATCATTAAAACTTGCCAACAAATCAACTTCACTATCAGTAGTAGCAGGAATTTTTTTCAAAGGCATCTCCATAAAAGAAGACAAATTCTTCAAAATATACAAATAATGCTCATATAAACTATTAATAGTCTCTTTTGCAAACAACGAAGTTTGATATTCAAAAGAAATCTCAAAAGTAGAAGGATTAACCTCTACAAGTAAAAGAAACTTCGCAGTATGTGTATTACTATTAAAAACCTGAATATCATTGCCATCAAGAGAAATAGAATCCAACTCCTTATTTTGATAAGTAAAAACAACATCAAAAATAGAAGAAGTATAAGGCACATTTACATTTTTTAATAATTCATCATAAGGATAAGGCTGGTGAGATAAACCATCCAAAACCATAGCTTTAACCTCATCAAGCAACTCCTTAAAATTCCAATCATCATCAATTTTCATAGCTAAAACGATATTATTAACAAACATACCAATCATTTGGCTCAATGCCTTATGGTAGCGAGACTCCATAGGAGAGCCAACAATCAAAGTATCTTGACCAGTATATAGATATAACAATAAAAACAAAGCACTCAAAAATATCATATACTCAGAAACATCATAATTATCAGCCAAACCAGCAATTATATCAAACAACTCACTATCAACCTTAAAAGTCAACCTCTGACCATCAAAAGACTTTTGATTAGTCACAGGATAATCATAAGGCAAATTAATAACAGGGATAGGCAAATTCTCAAAACGGCTCTTCCAATAACTTTCACACTCTGCAAATTCAGGAGAAGATGACAACTCATTTTCCCACATAGTATAATCAATATAAGAATAACGATTTTTCTCCAACTCTTGATTTTCATAAAGTTTGCAAAACTCAGAAAGCAAAATATGTATAGAAGTACCATCTAATATAATATGATGAGAATCAAACAAAATTAAAGTAGAAGAATTTACATAGTGCACTTCTAAACGTAGTAAAGGCGCAAAATCCAAATCAAAAATTTTAGGGAATTCATCAATTAAATTATTAATAAAATCATCTGTAACAACACCATCATCATAATAAGCAATATCCAAATTAACATGCTTCAAAACAAACTGCCTAACTTCGCCATTTTCAACTTTAAAATAAGTACGGAAAATAGAATGTCTTTCAACAATCTCAGAAAAAGCAGAACGAATTTTATCAATATCCAAAAGACCACTAAAACAAATACCACCACTAATGTGATAAGCAAGCGAATCTTTAGCCATCCTAGAAGCATAATAAATTCTCTTTTGTGCAGAAGAAAGAGGGTAAGAAGGCAAATTTGAAGCCTTTTTAAACCTTATCTGAGCCTCTTTTTTATCAGCTTCTTTTAGAAACTTAGCCAACTCAGCTATAGTAGGATATTTAAACAAATCAGTAATAGAAATCGTTTTTCCAAAAAGTGATTCAATATCCAAAGCAAAACGAATACTATGCAAAGAGTCCATTCCCAAAGTAAAGAAATTATCATCAGTAGAAACTCTATCCAAAGCTAATAAGCGGCATAAAGAATCATGCAATTTTGCCTCTGTAGCATTAACAGGAGCAACAAAATTCTTATGCAAATTCTCAAAATCAGGTAAAGCAGATTTATCAATTTTACCATTTTTATTTAAAGGAAAAGCATCTAAAACTACAAAATAAGTAGGAATCATGTAATAAGGCAAAACTTTAGAAAGTTCCAACTTCAAATCTTCAATATAAATGGACAAATCATTTAAAATAACATAAGCACATAAACAATCCACCTGATTAACATTTTTCACTACAATAAAAGCATTTTTAACACCAGCGATATTTTTTAAACGGTTTGTAACCTCACTTAATTCAACACGATGACCACGCAACTTAACTTGAGAATCATTTCTACCAACAAAGTGCAAAACACCAGAATTATCACAAAAAACAACATCACCAGTTTTATAGAACAAAGATGAGCCAAAACCGAGGTAGCAAAATATAGCTCTTTTCATTCATATCAATATTATGCAAATACCCCTTAGAAACATTTTCACCACTAATGCACAACTCGCCAGAATAGCCAATAGGCATAATATTACCAAAACGATTAGTAACAAGAGCCAAATTATTTTTTACAGGAAAACCAATAGGAACAATCCCCAAATTATCCTCATCACGCGTAAAAGGATAAAAAGTTGAGCAAATAGTGGTCTCCGTAGGACCATATCCATTAACAATTTCCATATTTTCATTAAAATTAAAATATTTCTTCAAATCAGCCTTTTTAATTGCCTCAACCCCAACTAAAATTTTATTCAAAGAAAGCTCCGAAGAATGTGAATAAACATAATCATAAATGTCATTTAAAATATTAGGTGGAATATATAAAAAAGTAACAGCCTCTTTTTCTAAAATATCACAAAGAAGCGGGATATCAGTCAAAACATTTTGAGGATACAAAACCAAAGTACCACCAAAACACAAAGGCGTAAAAATCTCACAAACACTAACATCAAAAGCAATATTTGTACTAGACAAACAAACATCCTTCTCTGAAAAACCATCTTTAAAACAATCAGAAAAAGCAAACAAAAAATTAATCAAATTATGATGTGTCAGCATAACCCCTTTAGGTTTTCCGGTAGAACCAGATGTATAAATAACATAGCACAAACGATTACTAGGAATAGGAACATAGTCAAATTTAGAACTAACCCCATCTAAAGACAATTTATTGATATTTAATACAGTCAAATATCTAATAGTATCAAAACAAAAAGCTTGGTCAGTTAACAAAACTTTAGCATGACTATCAACTAAAATATATTTAATTCTATCTTTAGGAAAATCAAAAGACATTGGTAAATATGCTGAACCCAGCTTTAAAATAGCTAATACACTAATTATAAAAAACTGATTTTTATGCATACAAACACCAACAATATCATTTTGCTTTACACCCAAACTACGCAAATAATTAGCCATCTGATTTGAATTTTCATCTAACTCAGCATAAGTTAAATGAACATCCTCATACACACAAGCAATATTATTAGGATGGCGATTAACTTGTTCTTCAAAAAGCTCTATAATATTTGAATCAAAAGGGCAATCCAAAAAATCTGGCTGAAAATTCTCAGTAAGAACAAGCCTTTCCTCATTTGCAACGAACTGAACATCCTTAAGCAATATATCAGGATTATCAAGAATTTGCTCAATCATAAAACACAAACGATTATGCCAAGCAGTAATATCATCACAAGAATATTTACAATTGACAAAATCATAATAAATTTTTAAAATACCAGAATCATTCAAATCAGAAAAATGTATACTTAAATCATTCATACAAGCACCGGGAAAAATCCACTCAGTTTCATAATCGCCAATATCACGAGAAACCGCCTTGGTAATTTGATAAGAAACCGCAATATTATATAAATGATTAAGAGAATTATTTTCACTACTTAAATCATCAATCAACTGAGAATAAGGATACCTTTGATGACGTAAAATCGACGTCAAATTAGAACGATTTATATCCAAAAAATCTGCAAACTTCATATCGCTATCGACTTTTGCACGAAAAGGCACAGTTGAAACAAACATACCAATAGAGCGCTTTTCCTTAAAATTAGAGCGATTTAAAATAGGTGTACCAATAAGCACATCATCAGTATTGCTTGCATTAGCCAAAAAAAGTGAAATAACAGACATAAGAAAAACATAATTAGACACCTTAAAACGAGAACAAAAATCTCCAAGGCGTTTCATCATTTGTTTATCAAAATAGAAAGTTAATCTAGAACCATCAGGTGAATCAATAAAATTGCTAGACAAAGAAGGTAAACTAGTAGGAATAGGAGGATTTTTCAAATAGTCCTTCCAAAACTCACTATCCTTTACAAAATTTTTACTAGACAAATAAGCTTGTTCAGCCAAAATATAATCAACATAAGAAACAGTATCAGAAACATATTCTGTACCATTAACCAAAGAATGATAAATTTTAACAGTCTCTTGAGCAACAATCCCCATAGCCCATGAATCCATAATAATATGATGAGCCTTAATAGAAACAACTGCATAACCATTAGGAAGCCTAGGAATAGTAAATTTAAAAAGAGGCGAATCTAAAAGAGAAAAAGGCTCTTTAGCAAAATCATTCTCATAAGCAGCTAAGCTATCCATAGAAGGTAAATCTATAACAGGAATATCATCAACATCATAATCCATATCTTCCTTAACATATTGCATAGGTTCACCATTTTTTAAAGTCAAATGAATTTTAAAATTATCATTTTCCTTTACTAAACGTACAATAGCTTTTTTTAATAATTCAACATCAACCTGTTCTTTAATTAAACCAGGACCATAAATATTACAGACACTAGTATCTTTAAAGAACTGTTGTGTATTCCAAATATTCAATTGGGGATTGGTTAATTTCAACATCTTTTTTCTCCATTTACTTATCTAAAGGTGCAAACTTTAAATTAATTATATACTAACATAGAAAAAAAGCAAGCTTTTTGCAAGAAAAAGATAATAAGTTTAAAAAATAAAAAACAGGCAATAATAAAAACGAGGTGTTTACATGAAAAGTAGAAGAAGAAAAAGAACAGACCCAAAAAAGAAAATTGCAATTACAGCCATAATTTTAATAATATTATGGATAGCTGGATTTTATATCTACACAACATATCGAAAAATTGAAATAACAACTCCACAATATGAAACAACAAAACTATCTTCCACAGAAAATGCACAAACAGTGGAAACAGTAGACGAAAATAGCAAAACAATAGCAGATATAATAGAGCAAACAACAGGATGTATAGTAGGAATATCAAAACTAAAAAACCCAGGAAGTTCAATACTATCAACAAGTGATGAAGCAGAACTAGGTTTAGGAACTGGAGTAATAGTAACAGAAAACGGATATATCCTAAGTAACGAACATGTAACAGGAAGTAAATATAGCAAATGCTATGTAACATTAGAAAACGGTCAAAACTATGAAGGAACTGTAGAATGGAGTGACCAAGATTTAGACTTATCACTTACAAAAATAAACAGCAAAAACTTAAACTATGCAACACTAGGAGATTCAAGTAAAATAAGAGTAGGAGAAACAGTATATGCAATAGGAAACCCAATAGGATTTGAATTCAGAAGAACAGTAACTTCAGGGATAATCAGTGCAAAAAACAGAAGCATCAAACTAGAAGAAGAAAACACAAAAACATACATGTCAGACCTAATACAAACAGATGCAACAATAAATCCAGGAAATAGCGGTGGACCACTTATTACAGCACAAGGAGAAATAATAGGAATAAACACTGTAAAAATCACAACAGCAGAAGGTATAGGTTTTGCAATACCAATAAATGTGGTAAAACACATAATAAAAAGTTATGAAGAAACTAATGACTATGAACAACCAACAATAGGCATTTATGCATATGACAAACAAGTAGTACCATATTTAGAAAACAATATAACATTTGACAAAGGAATATATGTAGCACAAATTACGCCAAATGGACCAGCAGACAAAACAGACTTAAGAGAAAAAGATATAATATTATCAATAGACGGAAAAGAACTAAACACAATGAATGACCTAAGAGAATACATTTACACAAAAAAGCCGGGAGAACAAGTAACACTGCAGATAGTAAGAGGCAAAATTAATAGAAAAATCGAGATAACCTTAGGGAAAAAAGGATAATAGGCATAAAAGGGCCTTGACAAATTCTAAAAAAATAGTAAAATAAAAGCAAGGGAAAATAAGAAAGGAATGAAGGGAAAATGAAATATACTTTTAAAACACAAAACACATGCTCACAAGTTATAGAATTCACATTAGAAGGAAATGTAGTAACAAATGTAAGATTCTTAGGAGGAGGTTGCCCAGGAAATTTACAAGCATTGCCAAGATTGGTAGAAGGAATGACAGTAGAAGAAATAGAAAAAAAGATAGGCGGAATTGACTGTGGAGGAAGAGGAACATCATGTGCAGACCAACTAGCAAAAGCAGTAAGAAAAGCATATGAAGAATCAAAGAAATAAAATAAAGAGATAGGAGAATAATATGTTTGACAAATTAGAAGTTGTAGAAAAGCGATATGAAGAATTAACTCAAATGATAAGTGACCCAAATATCATAAGCAATCAAGCTGAGTGGCAAAAACTTATGAAAGAACATGCCAGCATAGAAGAAGTGGTATTAAAATACAGAGAATATAAAAAAGAGAAACAATCAATGGAAGAAGCCAAAGAAATGCTACAAGACCCAGAACTAAAAGAATTGGCAGAAGCGGAATTTTATGAGGCAAAAGAAAGATTGCCACAAATAGAAGAAGAACTAAAAATATTATTAATCCCAAAAGATCCAGATGATGATAAAAACATAATATGTGAAATACGTGCAGGAGCCGGAGGCGAAGAAGCAGCACTATTTGCAGGAACACTGTTTAGAATGTACACAATGTATTCAGAAAAAAAGAACTGGAAACTAGAAATATTAAATGAAAACGAAACAGAACTAGGTGGATACAAAGAAATAACATTTATGATTACAGGCAAAGGTGTATACAGTAGACTAAAATTCGAAAGTGGAGTGCATAGAGTACAAAGAGTACCAGACACCGAAAGTAGTGGAAGAATACATACATCAACAGCAACAGTAGCCGTATTACCAGTAGTAGAAGATGTAGAAATAGAAATAAATCCAGCAGATATCAAAATGGAAGTATTTCGCTCATCAGGAGCAGGAGGTCAACACATCAACAAGACCTCATCAGCAGTAAGGCTAATACATGAGCCAACAGGAATTGTAGTAGAATGCCAAACAGAAAGGTCACAATTCCAAAACAGAGACAATGCAATGAAAATGCTTAGAACAAAACTATATGAAATTGAAAAGCAAAAACAAGACAGTGAAGTAGCAAATGCAAGAAAATCACAAGTCGGTTCAGGAGACAGAAGCGAAAAAATAAGAACATACAACTACCCTCAAGGAAGAATAACAGACCACCGCATAGGAATGAGCATTTATCAAATGGAAAACTTTTTAAATGGTGACATAGACGAAATGATAGATAACTTAATAGCAGCAGACCGAGCAGAAAAATTACAAGGTGAAAATGAATAAAAGAAAGGAATGGAATTTATTATGGAAAAATCAAAAGTTTATTTTTGTAAGGAAATAACTCCAGAAAACATCGTTAAAATGTATGAAACCTTAGGGAAAAAGCTAACAGGGAAAGTAGCGGTAAAACTACATTCAGGAGAAAAAGGAAATCAAAACTATATAAGACCACAAATGGTAAAAGATATTGTAGAATATGTTCAAGGAACAGTAGTAGAATGCAATACAGCATATGATGGAGAAAGAAATACAACAGAAAAACATATTCAACTCATGAAAGACCATGAATGGTCAAAATACTTTAATGTAGACATTATGGATGCAGAAGGACCAGATGACATACTAGAAATACCAAACGGAAAGATAATTCAAAAAAATTATGTAGGAAAAAATCTAAAAAATTATGATTCAATGCTAGTATTATCACACTTCAAAGGTCACCCAATGGGAGGATATGGCGGAGCATTAAAACAACTATCTATCGGAGTAGCATCAGGAAAAGGAAAAAGATATATACACTGCGCAGGAAAAGAAGGCGGATCTTATGAAGATATGTTTCAAACAGATCAAATAAAATTCTTAGAAGCAATGGCAGATTCAGCATCATCAGTAGTAAAACACTTCAATGGAAACATAGCATATATCAATGTAATGTGCAATATGTCAGTTGACTGTGATTGCTGTAATGTAGCAGAAGACCCATGCATGACAGATATAGGAATACTAGCATCACTAGACCCAGTAGCAATAGACCAAGCATGTATCGATTTAGTAAAAAGCTCAAATGACCCAGGAAAAGAACATTTCTTAGAAAGAGTTAACTCAAGAAAAGGAACACACACAATAGATTCAGCCGAAGCACTAGGAATAGGAAGCAAAGAATACGAACTAATAGAAATAAAATAAAAAGCAAATCAAAATGAAGTAAACCCAAATTGTTATACAAAATGCTTAACAATTTGGGTTCATTTTATCTGCATATATTTCAGCATTTTATATGCAGAAAGTCAATCATAATATGCAGATTATTTTTATAAAACCATATATATATTATTTTTTTGCTCTTTGTGCATACTGTATATCTATAAAATGTATTTTATGTAAAAACAACACAATTTATTGCAATTACTGCCTACGCATGATATAATAAGTTTACAATAAATAAACAATTTTCTGCTCAACAAAAAAATATAGGTTTATAGATAAAATATTATAAAAAGGAATGGATTTTTTATGGAAAAAAAGTTACTTATTTTTGATGTGGACGGAACTATATGGGACAGTGAGAAAGATGTTTTCTTATCTTTTAATCATACTTTAAAAGAAAATGCAAATTTTGAAATAACAAAAGAGGAATTTCAAAAATTAGCAGGAATGCCATTAGGAACAATGTTCGAAAACGTACTTCAAGAAGAAAAAAAACATTTATCAGCTGAATATGAAAAATATTATAAACAATATTACATAGATGAAGGACATTTGGTTGATGCAACAGTTCTTTTTAAAAATGTAAAAAATACACTAGACAATTTTAAAAAGCAAGGTTTTTATATGGCAATTGCATCAAGTAAACCAAAAAGAATATTAGATAAAATGGTAAAACATTTCCAATTAGAAGGTTTTCAATATGTTTTAGGAACGGAAGAAAGTAATTTTAAACATAAACCAAATCCAGAAATAGTAAATTATATAATTGAGCAACTAAATGTAACAAAGGAAGAAACAGTTATTATTGGAGATAGTAAATCAGACATTTTTACAGGAAAAAATGCAGGAATTGATACAATAGCAGTAACTTATGGTTATGACAAACTAGAAAATTTACAACAAGCAGAACCTACATACATAATAAATGATTTTGAAAAATTATTAGAAATAATAAAATTAAAAAAATAGGTTACAAAAAGGAACTAGAATCATAAATTGAAATACAGACAAACATAAAAAAAGATATAATTTGTATAAAAATTAAAGGTAAAATAGGTAAAAATATGAATATATGCATTATTGGGAAAAATTCTAAAATTGCAAAAGTAATAGAAAATTCAGATATAGTAAATAATAATTGTATAGTAAAGTGCAGTCAAAGAGAAACAAGTAAATTCAATGAGCTTAACATGAGCGATATTATTATATATTTAGTATCTGATACAAGAACAAAGCTAAAAAAAGATGAATATCTAGAATATATATATTCTAATTGTTTCTTATTAGCTAATTTTATTACGGAAAATGAAACAAGCATAAAGGATAAGCAATTTATATATTTTTCATCTGCAAAAGTATATAATATTTTTAAAAATAAAGAAATTTATACAGAACAAGAAAATATGCAAGACATTCCAAATTATTATGAATTATTAAAACTTGCTAAAAAAATAATTAATATTTCTAATTGTAATAATCAGCAAACAAAGACATGTATAGAAAAAGAAATCCTACCAGAATTTTTAAAATTACCTAAAATAGAAAAATATTATCCAATATATGAATATTGTAAAGTAATATCAGAGATAATAATTCACTTACTACTAAAAAAAGCGTATATATTAAGACCAACATATTTATATGGAATAGAGGAAGATAAAAATATAGTATATGATTTAATAAAAAAGTCTTTTAAAAATAAGAAAATAGAATTAACAACAGCAAAGAAAGATTTTATTAGTTATGAAACATTAATTAAGTTATTAAATATACTAATTTCGAAAAATGAAAACAATATTAAAATAATAAATGTATCTTCAAATAAAAATATAGACAATAATGAGCTAAAATATTTTATAGAAGCAATAGGAGAAATAATAGGCAAAGAAATAGAAATCAAAAATATTGTAAAATGTAATAAACAATATAATGTATCCAATGAATTACTAATAAAATATTTAAAAAATGAATATATAGTAGAAAAATTTGATGAAAACATAAGAAAAATAATATATAATTATTACATTAGAGAAGTTGAAAAATTAGAAATAGATAAAGAATATATAGGTGGATCTTATGCAAAAACATATTTAGTTAAGAGGAACAATAAAAAATTTATATTAAAAATGAGTATAGGAAATGGAGCTTCTAATGGCTGCATAAAAATTAAAAATGAAGCACTACAAATAGACAAAATGAAAAAAATATTAGATAAACAAAATATAAAATGTTTGCCTAAAATTTATGAAATAAAAGAATACTCTAATTCAACTTTTATAAAAGAAGAATATATAGACGGTAAAACTATTTCAGATTATATATATGAAAAACATACTAATGAAAGTCTAGTAGAAAACGAAATAAAAAATATGTGCAATCTATTTTTATCAATCTATATTAAAGATACAATACCACAAAGAAAGAATATGCTAGAACAAGGTATTATTAGAGCTAAAAATAGACTTGAAAAAGTGAGAGAAACAAATTATATATCTAACTACTTTAAGAATGTACTTACATTTGATAAAATTATAATAAATAATGTTGAATATAAAAATTCACTGTATTTACTAGAAGAAATATATAAAAAACATAAATCAAAATTTGAAAATATGCTTGGATTATGTTTAAGTGGAGATATTATTTTAGATAATGTAGTTATTAAAAAAAATCATCAATATATAATCGATTCTCGAGGTGAAAATCTAGAATGGATTAATAATAAACCATACTTTGATCCATATTATGACTGTAGTAAAATATTGTTTTATTTTTATGGCTGGAAGTCAATAAGAGAAGAAAGATTTATTGTAAATACAACAGGATATGATATGATAGATACTCGTAGCAATATAAGTTTTACTGACAAGAAGAAGAAAATACTACATAAACTGTCTAAAATATCGATGCAAGAATTTTTAAAATTTAAACCGTACATAAATAAAAATGAGAATGAAAATATATTCGTGGACAAATTAAATTTACTATCAGGCATTCACTTTTTATCAGATACATACCCAAGAATATTAGGAGCAGGAAATAGAATAGAACAGTGCTATGCAGAATTTCTAGTAGGAACAATTATAATAAATAATATATATGAAAAAATAATGAAAGAGTGGGAATAATTAGATGATTCTAGAAGATATCCAACAAGAATTAGCTATTGAAACATTAACTGAATATATAAATATACTTAATAACGAAGATAGTTATAAAGAAAAAATTAAAGAAGTTAAAAAATTAAGAGATAATTTAATTACTAAAAATAGTACAGAAATTGCAAAAATATTAAGCGAATATAATAATAAAATAAAACAATACAATAGTAATAGATATTTAGAGGGATAAAATATGAAATATGATATAATGAAAAAGGATGTAATTGATGGGAAAACACCAGTTAAACACCCAAATGTACAATATATAGTAGGACAAACAGGTAGTGGAAAAACATCTTTAATGTATAAGATACAACATAATGATTATGTTATAATAGATAATGATTTATGGAGAGGATATTATCCTAATTATAGACAAATAATATCTAAATATCATACTGATGAAATTCCAGAAATCATGAAAACGATGAAAGAATGGAGAAATAGACTAATTCAGGAACTAACTTTACAACATTATAATTTATTAATACATACATCTATAACAAATGTTAATGCAGTAAGCGAACAAATTCAAGCATTTATAAACGAAGGATATAGTGTTTCAATAATTGCTATTGCATGTAATATGTATATAAGCAAATTAAGATGTTGCACTAGATATATAGAAAGTGTATTACGGAAAAGGATATGGAAGATATGCAGATGACCACGATACAGTGTATAATTTGCTTCCAAATAATTTAGAGCAAGTTTTAAAGAAAGGAGGTATAACTGATGTAAAAATATGTGACTACGAACATAATGTTGTAGATAATAATAAAGAAAATAATGTAGATAAAATAATACAAAAATTTAAAAATATACGAAATAGAAAATTATCACAAAATCAATTATTAGAAATAACTTTAATATGTAAAAAATTAATAGAACAAATCAGTTGTAATAAAGAAAGTTTTACAACTAATATGTATAGGACAATCATGAATGATTTAAATAATCTAGTAAAAGAAATAAATAAAAGTAAAGGAGAATTTGAAATATGAAAAAAGCAATTATTTTTGATGCATATGGAACACTAATTTCAACTGGAAATGGGTCAGTTACTGCAGCAGGAGAAATTTTAAAAAAAATTAATGTAGATATGGACCCGAAAGTATTTTATAAAAAATGGAAAGAATTTCACAAGAAGCAAATGAATGAAATGACAGAATTTGTAACAGAAGAAGTTGTGTTTGAAAATGATTTAAAAATGTTATATGAATTTTATAATCTAAAAGGTAATTATAAAGAAGATATCAAAATAATGTTAGATACATTAGATAAAAGAAGTGCATTTGATGAAACAAATGAAGTTTTAAATAAATTATCTAAAAAATATAAAATTTATATAGGTTCAACAACAGATACAGAACCATTAATGGCAAACATGAAAAATAATAATATAAAAGTTGATGGAATTTATACATCTGAAAGCCTAAAAGAATATAAACCACATAAATCTTTTTATACAAAAATTTTAGATGATATAAAGTTAAAAGCAGAAGATGTTGTATTTGTTGGAGATTCATTGTCAGAAGATGTAAAAGGACCTCAAAGTGTAGGGATATATTCTGTATTGTTAGACAGAAAAGGCAAATATACAGAAGAAGAAAAGAATGTAGCAGACGCAGTAATTACTGATTTGACAGGATTATTTGAAATAATGGAACAATTATCATAAATTGAAATACAGACAAACATAAAAAAATAGATAATAAAAAGTATAAAAAAATACTCTTTGCAATATATTATAATAAATATAATTGTAAGGAGTATTAATTTGGAAATTTTACAAACAACACTATTAGGGTTATTCTTTGGAACATTTGGAACCACCATAGGAGGATTTATAGGTGTAATTTTAAAGAAAAACTCAAACAAATTCTTAAGTTTCATATTATCATTTGCATCAGGACTAATGATGGCAATAATATGCTTTGACTTAATTCCAGAAGCATTAGAAATTAGCAGTATAGTTCAAGTAATTTTTGGAATAGGAATCGGCATTATAAGCATGATTGCATGTGATGTGTTAGTAGAAAAGAAATTCAGTCAAAAAAAGACAGATACTTTTCAAAAAAATCAACTCTTAAAGACAGGAATCGTAGTATCAATAGGACTTGCAATACATAACTTCCCAGAAGGCTTAGCTATTGGATCAGGCTTTGGAGCTTCTATAAAACTAGGTTTAAGCCTAGCCATAGCAATTTGTCTACACGATGTTCCAGAAGGTATTTCTATGGCTGTACCAATGAAAAATGGAGGCATGCCAAAAGGAAAAGTAATATTTTATGTAATAGTATCAGGATTAACTACTGGACTTGGAGCTTTGTTCGGCGCAATTTTAGGAACAATTTCAACAACAATAATTAGTATCTGCCTAAGCTTTGCTGCTGGTGCGATGTTATATATAGTTTCAGGTGAATTAATTCCTGAATCCAACAAACTATACCATGGTAGAATGACAGCACTTGGAAACATAGTTGGATTTCTAATTGGAATGTTAGCAATGAATATTTAAAAAACGTATATTTAATTTGTAAAAAAATGCTTAATAAAGTTATTGAAAAAATACCAACAAAAGTCTTGAAAATTTACCAACAAAAATCTTGAAAATATACCAACAAAAGTCTTGAAAATTTACCAATAAAATGTTATAATATATAAAAAAGACATTTAGGAGGGATAATATGGCACTTTCAAAAAGTGATTATAAAAAAAGAATTATAGATGAAAAAATAGAAAAAAATTTAAAAATATTTGGAGCAATAAGTATAGAAGGACCAAAATGGTGTGGTAAAACTTGGACATCGCTAAATCATGCAAATTCAGTTGTTTATCTTAACAATGTTAGTAATAATTTTAATGAAAGAAATTTAGCACAAATGAATGTTGACTTAATATTAAATAAAGAATATCCAGAACTTATAGATGAATGGCAGGAAGTACCTGCAATTTGGGATGGGATTAGATTTAAATGTGATGAGGATAATATAAGAGGAAAATATATATTAACAGGTTCAGCAACGCCAGTAACAAAAGATATCCATCATTCAGGTGCTGGAAGAATTGCACGAATGAAAATGTATACAATGTCTTTATATGAATCAGGCGACTCTAGTCGGAGTAATTACATTACAAGATTTATTTAAAAATAATGTTAAAGATAAGCTAACAGGAAAAGTAGATTTAAAAAATTTAATTTATTTAATTATCAGAGGAGGATGGCCACAAAGCATAGGTATGACTGAAGAAGAAGCTCTAGAATTAACTCAAAGTTATATAAATGATGTATTAAATTTTGATATTTCTAGTATTGATGGAGTAACAAGAGATATAAATAAAATGCGTATGATATTACGTGCTATAGCTAGAAATGAAAGTACGATTGTAAATAACAATACAATAATACATGACGTAAATGAAGATGATGATGTAGCAAGTAAAAATACTGTTTTAGACTATATCGATGTTTTAGAAAAATTACATTTGATAGAAAATCAAATAGCATTTAGTATAAATTTACGTTCAAGTAGTAGAGTAGGTAAATCAGCCAAAAGGCATTTTACAGATCCGTCTTTGGTATGTGGGATTTTAGGATTAACTACTGAAAGCTTACTAAATGATGTAAATTTTTTAGGCTTTTTATTTGAATCACTTTGTGAAAGAGATTTAAGGATTTATATAGAAAGCTACAATGGTAATTTATATCACTTTAGAGATAATACAACAGGCTTAGAAATTGATTCAATTGTAGAGATGCCCAATGGTGATTATGGAGCCATCGAAATAAAATTAGGAACTGATAAAATAGAAGAAGCAGCAGAAAATTTATTAAAATTTAATAACCTAGTAGAAAAAAAACCTAAATTTTTATGTATAATTAGTGGATTACACGAAGCCATTATTAAAAGACCTGATGGAATATATGTAATTCCAATAACAGCATTTAAAAATTAATTCCTGAATCCAACAAATTATACCATGGTAGAATGACAGCACTTGGGAACATAATTGGCTTTCTAATTGGAATGCTAGCAATGAATATTTAAAAAATATTTTCATAAAAAAAGCACTTACTTTATACTGAACCCAAAAAATTGGACATTTTTTAGGTTCAGTACACTTTTTCAAGTAAATGCTTATATTTTTTTTATATAACCTTATTTTTCTTTAATTGCATATAAACTTATATCAGGCTCTACAAATATTGAATCATCTACTTTATCAAATTCATATTTCCATATAACATTTTTCTTTAATAAATTTCTTTATTTCTTTTTCACCTTTTCCTTCATAATATGGAATAAGCAAATCTTTAAATTCTTCTGTTAATTCTGCTGGAATTACTATAATTCCTTTTCCTTTTGAAATTAAATAATGATTACTATATATTACTGATGTCCTTTTATTTCCGTCAATAAATACTTGCTTTTTCATTGTATATAATAAAAGTTCTATAGCTTTGTCAACATCATCTAATTTTTTATTAAAAATTTGTTCTAATTCATCTTTTATAGTGCTTTCAATTGGAATATCTGGTTTCCATGATGTTCCACTTATTGTTACTGGAACATTTCTAATCTTTCCTGCTGAATAGTAAAATCCTTCTTCTACTATTTTGTTGATTTCACATAGTAATGCAAAATTAGTATCACTTAGAATAACATCTTTATTTAGTATGAATTCCCAAGCATGTTTCAAATTTACTATTTTCATTATATCTTCAGATGTCATATTATTTACTTTGCCACCTTCAATAATGCTTTCTGTATCTGCAAATGTAGTTGCAACACCTTCTAATATAGCTTGCTTATAAATAGTATCCACTAAATGTCTTTTGGCAAAATCTATATTTTGTTCTACTTTTTCAGAAAGTTCTTCTTCTACATAATTTAATTGTTTTAGTTTTTTGTTTATTTCTCTTATTAATTTTTTTAGTTCTTTTGCCTTAATGCTATTGTTTAATATTAGATTATATAATTCTTCAGAATATTCTCCAACATATTTTGTTAAAACCATTCCATCTTCTCTATAATGTACATATATATATTTGTTTGAATCTTTTTCTCTTATTTCAACTGAACCATAAGCAAGCGATTGTAACTCATGTTCAAGTAATTGTTTATTTTGAAGAAGATCCATAATTTCCATTTTTTCTTCCATGATTTTCCTCCTTAAAAATATGAAACTTTTTATCATTTTTATAATTTTGTTTCACATTTATATTATACCACAAAATTATAAAAATGTGAAACTTTTTTTGCGATTTTTTCTAAAAAATGTTTCACATTTAAATATAATTATATGCTTATTCAAAACTACCTATTTTATTGCTAAATTATTCCGTTTACGGAACTTTTGTGTATTACAACTACGCACATTTTTACTTAAAAAAGCACTTACTTTTTTAAGTAAATGCTTATATTTTTCTATATGATTTTATTTTTCTTTAATCGTATATAAACCTATATCAGGTTCTACAAATATTGAATCATCTACTTTATCAAATTCATATTCTCTTGTAGAAATATTTTCTCCATCAACTGTTTTAAAATATAAACCTGTATCTTTCTCAATATAAGTTTCTACACTAGTTGAACTTAAAGTCATTGATGATAAAAATCCTTTTATAATATAACAATCTTTTCCATCACAATTAGTAGATTTTATATTTGAGCAGATGCTTCCAAAAAGAGTTTGCCAATTATTGTCTGTTTCCAAAAAATTATAAATATTAATTGACATAAAGTTATCTGTTCCTAATTGTACCGTTTTTCCTTCTTTGTTATCATAAAATGTGTCTTTTCTTTCGCCATTGTTATAAATGGATATTTTTGAAATTTCTCCATTTAAATTTCTTTCCATAAACACAACTTCTTTATTATCTTTTTTATAGTAATCCATTGTAATAATTGTTCCATCACTTTCAGATGTTACAGACTTTGTACGATAATTAGTACTATTTACATATTTTGCTATTTTATTTTGCAAATCAGAAATGATAACATAATTTCTAAAAGTATGAATTAAAAATAATGCAATAACTATTAATAATATTATTCCTATAATTTTAAAAATCTTCTTTTTCATATAAAAAAACCTCCCTTTTTTACTATGGAAGGCAACCTAGCAATCATGAGTTTTCCCAAACTTTTAGACCTATGGCTTTGCGTCATAAGCTTTCGCTTATTTTGCTATTTACATCTAACTTTATTATAGCATATTTTAAACTAAAATTCAATTTTTATACCTAAAATAAGCACTTACACTTTAAAATATTTATTTTGTTAAAAGATATCCTATAAATAATTCATATGGATTATTATTTTCATAAGTAATTATCTTTCTTATTCCTGACATATCTTTAATTGCAGATAATATTGTTTCAATTTCTTCTGAATTAGCTTTTATTTCAATAGATTCATAAAAACGATTTACATTAAAACCATCTAGAATATTTTTTTCATCACCTAGCTTATCTTTCATTCTTTCTAATCCTTTTTCTTTGGAAATATATTCTACTTCTATATTACTACTAATTTCTGTTATTTTATTCTTTATATTTTCAATATCTTCATCTGAAATATCATCTTGTAAATATATTTCCATTTTTGAAGCCATTTCATTATAATAACGAAATGTTAATATATTAAATATAACTATACACGCTAAAAATATCAATGTAATAGATATAATGATATTTTTTTTATTTAATTTCTTTTTTATACTTTTAAGAAAATCTACTTCTTTTTTTTGTTTTGGACTTTTATCATCTTGCTTAATTTCTTCTAATATATTTCTACAATTTTCACAATTTTTTAAATGTTCTTCTACTAATTCTTTAGAAGTTTGAGTCAAAACTCCATCACAATAGCTGAACAATAAGTCTTTAACAATATCACATTCATTTTTCATTTATCGAATTCCTCCTTTAATTTTTGCTTTCCACGAAAAAATACAACTCTTGCCCAATTTGAGGTTTTATTCATTATTTCTGCTATTTCACTATATTCAAAGTTTCCAAGTATTCGCAAATACATTACATTTTTAGTGTCATCATCAAGAGTTTGTAATTTCTTAAATAATTGAATTTTATCCTCTTTGATGCAAATTTCTTCTTCGATTGATTCATCTATAAATAATGAATTTTGCATATTATCTAATGATATTTCTTGTCTTAAGTTTTGTTTCTTTAATTTTTTGTACCATATATATTTGCTTATTTGACATAGCCAAGTAGATATTTTACATTCACCTTTAAATTTATTTATATCCTGAACAGCTACTAAAAAAGTTTCTTGGACAATTTCTTCAGTTATATCTTCGTTTCCAGTTAAGCAGAATACATATTTGTAAACAATTTTACTATATTCTTTATATATTTCGGATATATCCTGCATAATTTTTCCTCCTTCACTTAATTAGTATCATTTTTTAATAGTTTGTTACAAGTTTTTTATAAATTTTTTAAAAACTATTAAGAATTTATAAAAAATATTTGACAAAGTACAGAATAAAGTATAGAACAAAGTATAGAATAAATGTGAGGTAATCGGAGATTTAGATTACATTGACCAAACGGGACACGGAATTCCGTTAATTGTTAAACATTATGGTAAGAAAGCTTTTTATATAAGTCAAAATACAATAATTGTAACAATTCCTCTTAATAAAACGTTACTTGAAAATATAGAAAACAAAGATATATATAATGATTTAAATGAAACAGAGATAAAGATTTTAAATTTGATAGATAGCAATATAGGATATAAAACAAAAGAATTGGTAGAGATAACACATTTCAGTGAAACATATATAAATAAAATTATACGTTCGCTAAAGGATAAAAAATATATTGAACATATTGGATCTAACAAAAAGGGATATTGGAAAATATTAAAATAGTATAGGTGAATATATACATGAAATAATAATTAAAAAATGAAATTTGCCAATTGTAGCAAATTTCATTTTTTTTATAAATCAAATATATCCCAAATAATAATTATTATTATTTTGAAACTTCTGCCTTACTATCTTCCAAAATAGATGTACAATGTGGGCATCTAGTAGCTTTAATATCTATTTCTGAATAACAGAAAGGACATACTTTAGTTGTAGGTTCTTCTTCTTGTTCTTCTTCAATTTTTCCTAATTTTTGTAAATTTTCTTTAGTCTTTTCATTTAATTTTGTAAATGTTCTCATAGCTATAAAAATAGAAAAAGCTATAATAAGGAAATCAACTATTGTTGTTATAAAAGTACCATATTTTATTACAGAATTACCAATAGTTAAAGTCAAATCATCGAAAGAAACATTCCCTGTAAAAATAGCTACTGTAGGCATAATGATATCATTAACAAGTGATGTAACAATTTTTTGGAAAGCACCACCGACAATAACACCAATAGCCATGTCAAAAATGTTACCTTTTGTAGCGAATTCTTTAAATTCTTTTAACATAAAATCAATCCTTCCTAGTAAATGAATTACATTTACACCAATTTTATGTAATTATTTTACAATAAATGTTGAAAATTGTCAATATATAATAACTTTTTTAACCTTCTTTTGAAAAAATTTTAGTTTCTATTTTTCTAATAAAACTGTTACAGGTCCATCATTTTCTAAATTGACCTGCATATATTCTCCAAATATACCTGTTTCCACTTTTGGAATTTCATTTTTCATTTTCTTAACAATATAATCATAAATCTTTTTTGCTTCTTCTGGCTTAGCTGCATCAGTAAAAGATGGTCTATTTCCTCTATTGCAATTTGCATACAAAGTAAATTGTGATACTAATAAAACTTCTCCATTAATATCTTTTAGGGATAAATTCATCTTCCTATCTTTATCTTCAAATATTCTTAAATTTATTAGTTTATTAATCATATTATCAGCTAAAGCTTCTGTATCTCCATTTTTTATACCAATCAGTACTAATAATCCATGATTTATTTTTCCAGTTTCAACATTATTCACTTGAACGCTTGCATTTTTTACCTTTTGTATTAAAAATTTCATATAGACCTCCATTTAAAATTTTTCTACATATTAAAAATACATTTATTTATATACCACATTTTTATGTAAATATCAACCAAATTTATATTTTTTTATTGTAAAAATAAAGATTTATTGTTATAATCAATAAAAACAATAAGTGTTAACAATAAATAATGTTTAGAATTATTACCAATATTATCATCGGAAACGTATACAATCTGTGTATATATATTAAAATATGCACAACAAATAATAAAAAATTACTAATAAATAGTAGAGAAAGTAGGTAAATATGAATCTAGAAAAAACAAACAATAATTCAATGATTATCAAATATAAAAAAACGGATAACGTATTAGAAGATGTATGTTCTATTATTGAATCAGCAAGAGATTATGCGTATCAATCTGTAAATATAGCTTTAGTAGAAAGAAATTGGCTTATAGGATATAGAATAGCAGAAGAAGAATTAAAAGGAAATGATAGAGCAGATTACGGAATAGAAGTAATAAAAAGATTATCTAAAGAACTTACAAAAGAATATGGTAAAGGATTTGATAGAAGTAATTTATATCGATTTTTAAGTTTTTACAAAAATTTTCCACAAATTGTCGACGCACTGAGTCGACAATCTGGAATGTTGTTGTCTTGGACACATTATAGAACATTATTACAAGTTTTTGATAAACAAGCTAGAGATTGGTATGAAAAAGAAGCTTTTGACCAAATGTGGAGTACTAGAACTTTGCAAAGAAATATTTCTTCACAATATTATTACAGATTATTAAAATCACAAGTTAAAGAGCCTGTAATTGAAGAAATGAAAGAAAAAAATAAAGATCATTATTTAGTAAATAAGTTAGAATTTGTAAAAAATCCAGTAATAGCTGAATTTTTAGGATATTCATTAGATAGTGAGTTTACTGAAACAGAATTAGAAACAAGCATAATAAATAATTTACAGAAATTTTTAATGGAACTTGGAAAAGGTTATGCCTTCGTAGAAAGACAACAACATATTCGTACAGAAAAGGGAGACTACTTCATTGATTTGGTATTTTACAACTATATTTTAAAATGTTTTGTATTAATAGATTTAAAAACTACTCAAGTAACACACCAAGATATAGGTCA
>CANRBU010000003.1 GCA_947628925.1 uncultured Clostridia bacterium
GTTTCCATTTTACTAAATTAAAAAATTTATATAGTATAAGAAATACTGGTTTACAGCCAAAATTAGATAAAAATTCAAAAGCTGTTGGAGATATTAAACCTAAAATATCATTTTCTATAGGAAAGCTTGGAGCAGTGGGACTATTTTTAGAATTTTATAGAGTTTATAGTGACTATAAAAATGGAAATAGATTTCCAAATCCAAATAAAACAGAAGAATTAGATATGTATGAAGAAATCATGAAATCTAAGTCACTAGAGGATTTTTTGGGTAATAGTGTATATCTTTTATTTGATGGTTCAGAAGTTGAAAATGAAGGTGGAAACACAGGTAATGGTGGAATATATGATGCTTCTACTAGAACAGTTATTGAATCAAATAAATTAAAAGTAGGTTTAATTAGAAATAACGACACTAAGAAAGTATCTTATTCCATGTACGATTATATTCATTATTTGATGTCTGAAATATCTCAAGAAGAAATTGCTCAAATGCCCGTTACAATTCAAAAAACTATGGCATTATATTTTAAGGAACGCAATAATGAAATTTCTAAATTTAAGACAGGTAATTTTTCAAAAAAAGATATAGATATGGATACTTTTTGCAGAGTATGTAAAAAAGATATAGATAAAAGTATTTTCTCTGAAAGAGATGAAGATATAGAGAGATAAAACATTGCATAAAATCAAAATGTCCGTACATTCAAATAGAGAAAGATGTAAAAAAATGACTAAAATTGAGAATTCTTAAAAATGTTGAAAATATTGATTTTGGAGGAAGTAGGGGGATAGAAGCTGAATTTTAAATAAAAATACATAAATTTATAAAATTTTATAAAAAATGACATTTTGAAAAAAATTATAAATACAAAATTAAAAATATTTTTGTAAAAGAAGAAAATTATATAATAAAATCAAAAATTTAATTAATTGGAAACTATTAAAAATCTATCAAAAATAGCAGAAGAGAGCATAGGAAGATAGATCAAAAGCAGTATAAAAAGCAATACATAACATTGCACAAAATCAAAGTTTTGTGCAAATAAAGATAGGATAAAAATAAAAAACTTGTTATTTTGCTTGTAATATCCATCTTTGTTGCTATTTGCAATTTTATATAGTCAAACAAGTTATATTAATATTTTGCAAAAACGCTTTTAATTTGATTTATAAGCTTAGCTTTTATAATTTCTTTAAATTCTTTTTTAGTTTTATCTAAAATTCTTCTAAGTCTTTATTTTTCAATACTTTCCCGTTTTTTAGACAACAAACTATATTGCTTAAAAATAAAAACGGCTTAAAATCGATTCTCGTGCGTCGTTTTTTTGACCATTTTTTCTTGATTGTCCGTAAACCACACTAATACTATAAAAATAGTTAATAAAAAACAATAAATAGTTTTCTCATTTAAAATAGCATATTTTTTTTAGCTTGTCAACAGTATTACGCAATTTTTTTAAATTTTTCAATATTTTCATCTATAGTATGCTCAGTGACTGGATTTTGAGCTTCTGAATCTCTATATTGACTAAGTATTTGTTGATAAGTTTCACGTATTAATGAAAGCCTTAAAGCAGCTTCAGGACTTTCAAATTTTTTCTTTGTTCTTGGATAAATATAATTATAAGTATAACAATAAAATTCTAAACTTCTTAATATTAGATCTACTTGACAATCTAATAAATCTATTGAATTTTTCCTAATATTATTTGTATCAAAATCTAATTTCATAATCTCTCCTATTCCCTACCCCGCAACTTTTTCAGATTTTCCATTTTGCATGTCTATATTATTTAAAGGATTCGCATCTACAGCTTGTTTAACTCTTTCATTACATGTATGAGCGTAAACTGCTGTAGTAGATAGTCGTTCATGCCCTAAAAATTTTTTTACTATTAATAAATCTTTTGAAGAATACATGTATATCATAGTTGCTGCTGTATGTCTTAATGTATGTGTTGTATAACCATAATCTTCTACTCCTAATAATTTATAAGCCTTTTTACAGATATACTTAACAGCTTCTACAGATAGCTTTTTATTATCTTTATATGTAAATAAATAACTATTTATGTCTATTGTTTTTGATTTTCTAACTTTTTGGTTTATATATGTCAATAAAACCTTTTTGCAATAGCTACTAAAATAAACTGTTCTCTCTTTATTTCCTTTACCTTTTATTATATGAATAGTGTTAGTATTAAAATTTATATCAATTAATTTTATATTTACTAACTCTCCTACTCTTACTCCTGTACTTAAAAAGGTAGTTAAAATAGCATTATCTCTTATGTAATTATGACTATTTGATATATTGAATATTGTTTGAATCTTTCTGGCATTATCTAAAGAAAGATACTTAGGAATACGTCTTATTTCTCCTAAATTTTCTATATCAGCTGTTGGATTTACTTTAGAATATCCAGCAGGATAAGTAGAAAATAACCATTTATAAAATCTACGGATAGCACATAGTCTTAATTGTCTTGTCCTTGGCATATTTTCTCGTGTATTATTTAAAGAAATTAAAAAAGCTATTATTTCATATTCTTTTACACTTGCTAATATAAAGTAATTAAAATCTTGTATTTTTATAGGAATATCCCTATAATATTTTAAAAATGTAAAAAACATGTTTAATGACGTATTATAACTCCTTATTGTATTCATACTATAATTTTTAATACCTATTAAATAATCTAAAAAATTATTAAGAATTTGTGGATTTTTCTCAAAATCAATGTTAATATTCAATTTTTTTCTCCTTTCTATTTTATGTCTACCTTATATTATAACACACTCGCAGTGCAATTGCAACTGATATGTAAAAAAAACATAGCTTGTTATTGGCTATGTTTCTTTATTATTATCTCGTTTTTCTTTTCATTCATTGATATTTCAACAAATTGAGCACTCTTTAATTCTGATGAAATTCCCAAATTTTTTATAAACTTTGCTGGTATTGTTATCTGTAATCTTTTATCATCTTTACGTTTATATACTTTTATTATTTTAGTATTTTTCATGTTTTTTATTCGTTCATCATCTTTTATTAAGTTTGTTATATATGTTCTGGAATATCCTTTTAATCTAGCTATCTCTGAATAATTTTTGCCTTGCAAATATAAATTTATACAATCTTCTTTTAATTGTTCCCTATCCATATTATTATACCTCTCCATAAATGTATTATAATAAAAAAAACCATTTTTGTAAATGGCTTTTTGAGTAAATCATATTATTAATATGAGTTTTTATATTAATAATGATATTTATTGTGGTATATATTCAATAATATCATTCATAGAACAGTTTAAATAATCACAAATTCTTGACATCACAGACAAATCAATTCGCTGTAAACAACCAGTAGTCAATCTTTTGATTACAACATATTCTATATCTAAATCTTGTATTATTTTATTCATAGTTATATTATTGTCTTTTAACACTTTTCCAAGCTTAAATAAATAGTAACCGTTTTTTACACTTAACCTTTACTACATTATACATAAGTAATCCCTCTCTATGAATATTATAAATTTATTTTTTTCTCTTGACTACTATATGTGCATACAGTATAATGTAATTGTAATAAACAAGAGAAAAATGTAAAAAAAAGGGGAAAAAAACATATGAAAAAGAAAGTATTTATAGTATTGGTTTTATTATTCGTATTTATACCTACTTGTGTTTTAGCTGTTTCATCAAAAACAATTAAAAGTGAAATACCTGTTAATTTTATTTTAGTCATGACATTTTTGATAATATTTTGGTTTATATCTTATCGTATTTATGCCCAATTATATAGAAAATATCAACAAGCTGTTTCCAGCTATGCTGCTAGAATATTTCAAGTGTATCAATTGAAAGCTGAAAAAATAGGTGATTTACTTTATGTGGCTTTAAGCTGTAAACGTGCAATACAATTTAATATGATAGTCCTTATTTTTCTATACATTGTAAAAGTAAGATTCCTAATCATACTGGCTTTAGTTTATTTTATCTTAATTACTATAGTAGATGTTATTCAATTTATTATATCTACTATTACTGAGTTGGATAACAGTTTGAGAACTAAAGAATTTGACCAAAGCACCTGGTCTGTTATGTTATCAAAATTTTTAATGGAATTATGCAATATTATAACAATATCTACACTATTCACTTTTCTATAAACAAAGGAGAAAAAATATATGAAAGAGATAATAAAAAAAATACCAAATTGGCTTAGATACATTTTAGCTATTCCATTAAGCATTGTAGGTGCATACGCTTTAGAATTCTTATTTCTGTTTTTTGCTGCTATGAGTGGAGATTATAATACTGATTTATTTATACTAATAGAACGTTACATTATTGTAAATGTAGCTACATATTTTTTCTTTTTTTATTTTCTAAATATAATACTACCTGCATATCAATTTCAATTTACTTGTGGAATAAGTGTTTTGCTGGGAGCTTTATATTGTATGGCTTTTGGAATGTATATTACATTAGGAATAAATTTTGATGTGATTTCCTTTATTCTTGGAATGCTAACATTTATCATAAATCCATATTTAAGTTATAATAAATATTTTGATAAGGACTAGGTAAAACAACCTAGCCCTTTTATTTTTTTAATATCCTGTTGTCCAGCCTGCTTCTTGAAATGCTGTATAATTTGACAATGATTCGCATTTTGTTGCCTGTTCTTGTGATAATCCAATGTCAGATAAAGTTTTATTAGAAACTTGTGATTTTGTACACATATCCAATATATTGTTTAAGCTGTCATCTGATAAGCTGTTACAATTAGTAAACATACTAAACATATTAGTAACTTGAGCAGTATTTAATTTTGGTATTGTTGTAAGATTAGAACAATCATTAAACATATAACTCATATCAGCAACTTGAGATGTATCTAATTCTGGTATTTCTGTAAGAGTAGAACAACCATTAAACATACTAGTCATATTAGTAACTTGAGCAGTATTTAATTGTGGTATTGTTGTGAGATTAGAACAATAACTAAACATATAACTCATATCAGCAACTTGAGATGTATCTAATTCTGGTATTTCTGTAAGATTAGAACAACCATTAAACATACTACTCATTTCAGTAACATGAGATGTATTTAATTCTGGTATTGCTATAAGATTATTACAATTAACAAACATACAACCCATATTAGTAACTTGAGCAGTATTTAATTGTGGTATTGTTGTAAGATTATTACACATATTAAACATATAACGCATATCAGTAACTTGAGATGTATCTAATTCTGGTATTTCTGTAAGAGTAGAACAACCATTAAACATATGCCCCATATCAGTAACTTGAGATGTATCTAATTCTGGTATTTCTGTAAGAGTAGAACAATCCTGAAACATACCATTCATATTAGTAACTTGAGCAGTATCTAATTGTGGTATTGTTGTAATTAATAAAGATTTAAACAAACCAGAAGCATCTGTTAATTCTGAACAATCAATTGATGGTATTGATTTAAAGATATTTTTATTATCATCTGTTAGTTTCATATTAAAATACTTACTTAAAATCTCTTCTTCACTTGAACCTCCTCCACCACCAGAAGAAGCATTTACTACTTTTATTAATAATGCTCCATCTTCAACTTGAACATTTTTTAAGATGCTTTCTGATACTGGAATTGGCTCAGTTTCGTTATTATTTACTTTTATTTCTGTTGGTTCTAATTCAACAGGAACAGGATTATCCGTTGTATTATTGATTGTTACTTCCCCACCTCCTGCATTTTCGCCTTCATTCGCTACACAAATCGCACCGTTTTTTACTTTTACATTTTCTAATTCTCCTTTTTCATTAAACCCTTTTAACATAATCAAATCCTCCTTATTTATAATTACAATTTATCATATAACCTTCTTTTCCATTTACTCTTATTTTTACTTTATCCCATGTATAACCATTATTATTTGCTACGCCTGGTTGTAAAACATATAAAGTAGTATTTGCAATATATAATGTTGCACTTGCAGAAGTATTTGGCTCACTTCTCAAATTAGTGTTTCGTGCTAATGTTTTTAATACCGGAGCAGTAGTATTATTACTTTGTGTTTGAAAATCGCTTGAATTGTAGCTTCCAACTTTATTTGGTATACCCATATAATCTGCTGGATTGCTATTATCAGCATATTTATTGCTGCTATTTCGTATCTCAAAATGCAAGTGTTTTCCTGTACTGTTACCTGTATTGCCCATTATTCCTAAATGAGTAGTACGACTTATTTTTTGTCCTACTGAACATGTTATCTTACTTAAATGACAATACCAGTGATATTTATTATCAGGAGCTTTCACTACAACAAAGTTACCATAGCTTTTGTCATATCCTGTTCTTACAACTGTTCCATCACATGTACCATAAATAATATCATTGTCACAAACTAAGTCTATGCCTGTATGCCAGCCACAAGTCCAGTTGCCTTTTCTTTTGTATTCGCATGTTACTTTAAAGTTTCCGTGTCAATGGAATATTTGTCGCCATTTTCTTGTACCTCGCTTTCTTCTTTTTTTCTTGTAAAAAAGTATGTCATGACTGCACCATATGAACTACTAAAAATCATCAAAACTTCTTTGTTTATTTCAAACTGTACAAATAATAATGCTACCATAGCAATAGTCATAACAACAGTCACAAAACTTTTTACATCTACCCATGCTTTTTTCAAACTGCTCCACCTCCTCTATTTTTTATTAAGATTATTAAAAACTATTTACTAATAAGGACGTCTTCAATTTCCTGTCTTACAGCTTTAAAATCTCCATTTCCTATTTTGTTTTCAATAAAATGATTAAGCATAACTTTCGTAGCTTTTAGGTTTATTCTTGTCATTTTGTCATTGACTTCTATTTTTTGATATATCTTAAATAGAAACCATAAAACTCCTAGTATCGGTAGCACAATTCCAATAAGCCCTGCTAGTTGTCCAAGTGTGATTTGTTCCAATATTCCTCATCTCCTTTTTCTGTAGAAGTTTTCCAGTTTAGGAAAACCTCTACATTATTTTTATGCCTTTCATGATGTTTAACTAACCTTTTTTAGCTGACTTTTGTATTTTTGTAACATATACTTTTTAGCATAATCTTTTACTTTGCTTTCTAGTTTATCTTGAGCATATAATCCTTGATTTTTATACTTCATATACATTTGACTAGCTATGTTGCCATATTCTTCCTGCATTGCTGTTGTCATTTCCAAAGTTAGACCATTTTGTTTTAAAGTACTGCTAGAAGGATAAAATTTTCTTGTTTCAATCTTACTAGAATTATTTTCATTTATAACTTTTTTACCTAATGCCACTCTTGCGGTATCAGTTTTTTCACTTTGCAATATACGTATTTTATCTGCCTTTTCTTTTCCTGACAAATTTTCATCTGCCTTTATAGCCTTAATTTCTTTATTTATACTAGATAATTGTTTTATTGCTTGTGTTATTTTATCTAATTGTGCTGATTCTTTTTCTGTTATAGTTCCACCGTTTTCTTTTTGCTTTAATTCTGTTTTTAAGTTATAAATATCATCTACTGATTGAGAATTTGAATTTACATTTACAACAAATCTTTTGCCTATTGGATCTTGTTCTGCTCCCATGTCTGGTTTTTCTGGAATAACACCAAGAGCACTTAAACCTGAATCTATTAGACGTGTAAAGTCTGTTCCTAATCCTGCAAAATATCCGTTAATTAAGTTATCTATTTTTGCTGGAGGATAATTTAATACCTTGCCTAGCCAAATTGCAAGTTGAGAATTATAATCATAATATTGTTCTGAATTTGGTAATTCTAAATCATAGCTTTTTACAATATCAGTATTATAATAGAAATCCTTATTTACAGCATTTTCTATCCATGGAAGGACAGCACTAGGCACAGCACCTGTAATAGAATCAGCTGGCATATTATCCATTATTGCATTTTTTAACCATTCTTCAAGTCGTTCTCCTTCTTTACCTTCGTCTATATTTCCACTTGCTAAATCAATAATATAATCAGATAAATTTATCATACTCCTTAAAATTCCCTGTGGCTTTTTTAGAGTGATAATAGTATCTCCAACTCTAAATACAAAATTGTCGTCCTTTTTTCTCTGATTTAATTCATTTATTTCGTCATCATCTGCACCAATAGCTTTTATCATCATGCCAAGTGTAATTAATAAACCTAATTTTGCACCTACTCTTTGAGGATTATTTTTTATTTTTTCAGCAAATGTATATGAACTTCCTACTCTAGCTGCGGAGAAAGGTATTACCTTATTTATTTCCGATGTCAATGTACCCATTCTACTAAAATCTTGTGTTGCGTCACGTGATTGTAATGCTGCTAAAATTCTTGCGTTTGTTTCCGTTTCTCCTTTTTGATTATAATAATCGTAATTCTTCTCAAACACTTTAAACCTGGTAGCTTCTTCTGATAGTTCTGGGATATATGATAACATATCCATTAAACCTTTTAATGGTCTAAATTTTCTCTCAACTCCTAGTGTAGAACCTTTTATTCCATAAACTTCGCCCATTTGCTCTTGTATAGACTTTCTGTATTGTGACATTCTTTTACTACTTGTTGCACCACTTTGTTGATATAGTTTATACAATTCTGCTTTACCTTCTAAATAATTTGGAGCAACAGCTTTCAGTAATTTTTGCATTGTAGAATTTCTTGCTGCTAAAACATCTATAACACCGATTGCAGTATCCACAAATGGTATGAAGTTAGCTTCTGAATATACAGCAGCTTGCATTGTATCACTTATCATGTTTGGAATTGCAAAACCTATTTGACCTGTTGTTGCACCAAAACGTAAAGGCTTATTAAGAAAACTTGTTATCTTTAATAAAGTACTTGCCGTATTTTGGTCTGCTCCCATAAGCGAAGTGAACACATCACTATCATAAAATTGTAAATAAACTCTTTTTCCGTTATCGTCTATAAAACTTGTTATAAGTTCTTTATAATTAACATTTGTATTAGGAGCGAATATCTCCATATTCTTATCTAAATCAAGTTTGCTAGTATCTATACTTTGTCTTTCAAGTTCATTCTTCCACATTTCCAAGCTTTGTTTACCGATTTTTTTCATAGGAGCTTCTATTTTATCATATACCGCACCAGTTAGACCAGCTTCTTCCCCACTCTTGTATATTGATTTTAAGACATTATTAGTTTCTACTTGTTTAATCATTTTAACTGAATTATCAAGGACGTTTTCCAAAACATCTTTAATATCTAATTCACTACCAGTTCTTTTATTGAATATTGATTTTATTCCTTTTTTTCTAGCCTGTTGTGAACTTAGATTATCTTCTAGGTTTCTTTGCATAGGAACATACATAGCATTACTTTTTCTTAAATTATCAGCAAGTTCCTGAGTAATTAGCCTATTATTAACTGCATATTGTAGAACACCATCTAATGTAGCATGAACTAAATCAGCTGCTTCTTGTATCTCGGCGTCACTTGAGAATTGTTCTATAACGGCTTTGCTATCACGAGTTCTTAAACCTGTTTTTAACCTTTTAGCTTTATATTCTAAATCTCTTTGTGCTACTAAATATGCTCTTAAATCATTCCATCTTTCTTCATCGTTTCCTAAAATTTCACCTAATTGATTAAGTCCAGGGAATAAGTATTCTCCGTTTAAATCAATATATCCATCTGTTAGCATGCTAATTGCTTTTGAATCAGCACCATTTAATAACCTGGTCATGTAATAAATATTTTTACTAGCTTCGATCTCACTTGCTTTTTTACCTTGTGCTTTTGCAAACTCTTCATTGACAACCTTTAAAGCGTAATCTTTATCCCATATGTGTTTTACAAGATATTCTTTTACTCCATCTTTACTTAAACTTACTTTTTCTGTTCCAATACTTTGATTTCCTAGTTGTCTATTACGTGGTGTTTGATGTATGTAATTGTAAATTTGTTCTTGTACTGTTGAAATAAAATTGTTAAAATCATCATCTTGATTTCTTAGTCCTTCTAATACTGTAACTGATTGAGGATAATCGCTTTTTGCTTGTTCTGGCACAATTGCATATTCTCTTACAACTTCTGCAAAACCTTCGTCAAGTTGCTGTGTTCTAGGAGCGTCTTCATATCCGCCATGTTTTTTTACTGCTTCTAATAATTCAGAAGAAATGCTTTCTTTATCTATATTTATCCTGTTTCCTAAGTCTAAAGCATGTCCAACTTCATGAAGAACATTGTCCATATCCTTATACTCTTTTACTCTTATAACATCTCTTGTTGGTTTGTATAGACCATATGCTCTTTCTCTAAAATGACCTTTCTTTAAGTTTAAGCCTAGATAATCTTCTATAGTTTTTCTAATGTCACTACGACTTGTTACTGGAATATCCTCATCCCAATCGCCAGTTTTTTCAAGAAGTTCTATTTGTTGCTCAATAAATCTGTCTGATCCTTCTGCATTTGTCTTAGCGTCATTTTCTACATTGTTGTTTATATCCTCAGCTCTATAAGATTCTTTTCGTATTTCGTCATTATTGTATAAACTCAATAATGTTTGGTCTATAAAGTCATTAGGTTTTCGTTCGTCATATGGTGTGTAAGAAGTATCAGTATTTACTTTTGACTCTTTTTGTGGTATACTTATATTAGAAGTCAAGTTGCCTCTCGTCTTGGACGTTGAACTAGGAGCATTATTGCTATTGGTTAAAGCAACGGCTTCTTTTTTATTTTTTATTGGCTTTTTCCACATAGTTTTAACGTATAAAGAGTTATTATCTAAATTTGGAATAACCTCTACAACATATGAAATATTATCATTGTATTTTTTAATATAACGTATAGTATTTCCTTGTTTATTATCAGAGCCTTTTATAATTTTATCGTAATTGTTTATTATATCTGGTATCTTTTCTATATCTTTTACTGTAATTGCTATTTGTCCTTTTTTCTTTTCCATTTCAACATTTCCGTGTTGCTTAATAATGTGTCTTATATCATAATCTGATATAATATGATTTCTGCCAGATATATCAATACCATATAATTGTTTGACTTTATCTACAACATTTTGTGTAGCAATACCTAAAAAAGTATTTTTTCTTGAGTTTTTACTTATAAGAGCATTTTGTATTCTCTTATGTAATTCTTTTTTTATTTCTTCATTCGTTGTAGTTTGATTAGTTTTGCTTGTACTTGTCTTTGATTTTTTCATATAACGTATATCATCATTGGATGTTGGTGTTGTATTGTCTACGTTTTTAATTTGATTAGAATCAAAAGGTATAGCTACTTGGTGTCCTATTCCTCCATGTTTGCCTCCTGTATCTAAAATACCATCATAACCATTAGCTTTTAATATATCTGTTACCCAGTCTGGTATTACAGTCCAAGCATGTGTTGTTCCTTCTTTTATATCATCATGTAATTTTTCTATCCATTTTTCAGGCTCTATATTAGATTTATCCCACATATCTGCACTATATTGTTCGCCAATCTTAGCTGTTTCTGAAGCACGTTCTAATTTTTTTATCATATCTTGTGAAATATTTGAAGTATCAAAAGGATTAGTAATGTTTAAATATACTTCATATACTTTACTATCATGTTTAAAAAGGTCTAAATAGGTTACATTTTCTCCTGTTACATAATCTAACACTTTTTTAAATTCTCCCATTTGCTCAGGAGTATAGTATCCACTATTTATGAATAAATCTACTAAAGCATTTATCGCGTCATTTCCATTATTTTTTAATAAATATTCGTATTCATTTCCAAAAGAATCTATAGAAGCATTATCTTTGAATTGCAAATTATAATCTTCATCAAATCCAACATTATAACCTTTTTCTCTTATTAAATTTTTCTTGTCTGTAGCTAACAATTTCCAATAACTATCTAAACTCATATTGTTAATTTTAAATAAGTCTTTTTCTGATTCATATTCTCTTGATAAGCTTGTATCTTGCTTATCTACAGAATAATTTGTTGCAATATCTTGGTTATCTGTAAAAAAAGCCATTGGACCAGAAGTTGCTTTGTTTGGATCAAATACATTTCCAACTCTATCTGCTCTCATTGTTCCATGATACATTGTTTTTAAGTTACCTTTTGTATCTCTAATCTTACTATCTTTGAAAAATACTTGTTGCTGACGTGATAATTTTCTACCCTGGTTATCAACTTCATTTTGAACTTTAGTTGATTTTTTAGGTATTCTTTCAAAAGGCAAATAATCTTCGCTACTTTCCTGTGTTATAGTTTGATTATTTTGTGTATTATTTTGGTTTTTTTGCATAGACTTAGTATTATTACTACTATCATTTTTTTGACTAATAGAGTTGACATTTTTATTTTTTCGTGCTATATTAGTAGTAATAGAACTACCATTTGTTTTGGTAGCAGAGTTGGTGCGTCTAGGTAATTGTAACCTAGCCCCAGCAACTCCAGAGTTGGTGTGTCTAGGTAATTGGAACCTAGCCATATCAACTTTTTTTATTACTCCCCTATCTATGTCATATAAAATTTTATCATTTTCAAGATTCTTTTTCATGAATTCATCATAATTGTCTTTACCATAAGCACTAGTCATTACATTTGTGTTAATTTCTACATCATTTATTTGTCCTTTACCATCTATCTTTATACTTGCTATTATTGTTCTATCTTGATTATCTGCTAAATAAGTTGTTAGTACAACGCTATCACTCCTTGTATTTGATTCTACAATGTCTAAAGGATTATTTATTGCTTCTGGAAGCTGTTTTATAATGTCTATTCCTAATCCATGATAGTTAGCGTTAGTATCTGTTCCATTACTTTCCATTATTGTATGTAAATGTTTTTGTGTCATCGTAATTGGTAAATTAGTTAAGCCTATATCAATAAGTGGTTGAGGTGTCTTTGATAATAAAGTCAACATATCATTTTTAGAAAATGTACCTTCTATTACAGCGTCTACTTGTCTACTAAAATTTTTGATGTCTTTTTGTAAATCACTTTTTCCTTTTGTTTCTATTTCGTTTCCTTCAATGTCAAGTTGTCCTTCTACAGGTCTATTTTCATTAAGTGTCATTTCTTTTATTGCGTCTTGTACTGCTTGTCCTGATATTTTTCCATCAACTGCTTTTATAGTATTGCTTTGTACTACGTTTCCGTCAGTATCCCATTGTTCCACAACAACATTATCGCCTTGCTTTGACAACGCAATTGAACCTGTTTCATTTCCGTTTTCGTCATATGTAGTTACATCTGATATATCCCAGTCATAATCGTAAACATCTTCTATTTCATCTGCCGTGTATTGTATATTACTATCAAACATGCCTATTGTTTTGTTTATATCTTGTAATGTATAGTCATGATTGCCAGTATGAAATTGACTGTCTTGTGCTTGCATATTTTCGCTTTGAGATACATTATTATTGCCAGGCATATAATTTGTTACCTCATTATTCAAATTGTCTGTATTTTGATTTACAGGTGTCTGAGTGGCAATAATATTATTGATTTCTTGTCCTAAATATTGTCTGTTTTTAATCTTATTGCTATCTATACCATAATTGTTTAATATTTGTTTTGTTTCATCAGTAGAATATAACTTATCTTGCTCAGCAATTTCTTGTATTTGATTTTCATTTGATATAACATTTTTATTATTGCTATTTTCTCTTTGTTTCATTTCAGTACTTGCTTCATTAAGTATATTTACAATATTGCTTTTAATATTGTATCTTGCCTTGCTTACTTCTTCATTAATACTTTTTACTCGTAAGTCAGATAAATTTTCTACTTTTTCATTAAATGCTAGTTTTGCTTCCAATGCATTTTCAAAAGGTGTATCGTCTAATAAAATTCCAGTATCTTTATCAATTACATTAAAATAATCATTTTGAGTTAATACAACTACTGGAGATACATCTAAATTATTATTTTGATTTGCAAATTCTTCTCCAAATACGCTTGAAACATTTTGAATTTTCCCTTTATCATCTGGTGAAAATTTAATATTGTAATATGTCTTTATTCCTTCTTTTTCCAATATATTGTTTTGATTAGCATTAAGTGATAGGTCTTCTTGTTGTACTATTTGTTCTGCTTGATTTACCCAATAATTTGCTTCTACATCTTTAAAATCGCCTCCACCTATACCTAACATATTCATAATTATTGTTGATAAGGTTGTCATTTTTGCTGTTTCAGTTTGTTCTTTCCACCACTGCTCAAAACTTGGTAATTCTTTATTATTTACTAGTTTATCTATAATGTAATCTAAATTGTTTTCTGTAAATTCCTCTATATTTTCGCCTATTATTCCTCGTGTTATATGAGCAATTTGTCTGCCTGCATTACTTTTGAATCTGTCAGCAATAAATTTTGTTACTCTATCTGAAATAGCTGTTCCAGGTATTTTAGTTTTACTTGTACCTCTTGTTAAAATATCTGTATCAAACATTTCTTCTGTTTTCTTAGAAACATAACCTTTTGCAGTACCAGTTATAAAAGCCTGAACAATATTATCTGGGTTTTCATTTAAGACTTCTTGTGCAGCATTTCCACCTACAGAAATACCTTGAGCATTCGTTCCTGACATTCCTGTTGCTGTTCCTATTGCCCAATCCGCTAACATATAAGAAATAGTACTAGATATTTCGCCAGAAGCTCTTACAAATTCATTTTCTACATTACTATTCTTAAATTCTTCATGATGAGCCTTTCCATATATAGTATTACCAGTATCTACAATGTTGTTATATAGATTATCTAAATTTTCGCCAGTTTCATCGAAACCTAAATATTTTGTTATATCAGCAACAGCTCTTATTCCTAACGCTGCTACAGTAGTCACAACGTTTGCAAATCCTCCAGCAGCAGACATTGCACCACCTTTGATATTATTTAAAGTAGTTTCAGCCCATTCATTAAAAGCGTCTACTCCTCCTTTTTTTATATTTTCATTTTTTTGTTCAGCTTCTACTTGAGCTTTAATTTCAGATTGTTTCGTGGCAGTAAGAGGTTTAGCATTTTTTATTTCTTCCGATGTTGATAATCTCATTTCTGTTTTATTTGCTTTATCTTGTGGTGTTTGTGTTACTGTTGGTATAGAGGATTTTTTTAACTCTTGTTCTAACTTTGCTTTTTCTTCTTCTGACATTTCTTTTTGATTACTACTTTTTGTATTATTCAATCCAAAATTTATTGATGTTTCTAAAGAATCTACACTAGCTTTAACTAAATCATCCATTTGCTCTTTTGTTAAGGTTTGTTTTTTATTTTCTTTGGTTTCTGATTGTGTAGATGTTTTTTCTATGTTTTGCTCTACTGGTGTACTATCAACATTATTTTGAGTAGTATTCCCTGTTGACAGATATTTTTTAAATTCATTACGTATTCCATCAAAATCTGTGATAAAGCCATCTTTATCTACCTGTGATGTAATATTGCCAAGGCTACCAAAATCGTCAAAAGTATCGCTATTAAAATCAATATCTGCTTCATCTACATTAAAATCCATATCTATATCATCAGGATTAGAATAAGAAATATATTTTTTAAATTCTTTTTTTATTCCTTCTGTATTAGTTATAAATCCGTCTTTATCACGTTTTTCGTCTTCGTCATCTAAAAGATAAAGTTTTGCCATTATATCTTCCTCCTTATTGAATATAAGATGATAAATCTACACCTATGCTTTTACCCCAATTAAGTACAATATTAGGATTTACTCCAGCAGTCATCTGTAAAGTGTATATTTTTCCATTTTTTACAACTTTTATTAATCCATCTTTTATTGAGATACTATTTGAAGTACTGTTTTTATTTGAACTATTTGAGCTACTTGAATTATTAGATGATGTTGAAGTGCTATATTTATTTTTCATTTGATACTCATATTCTGTAAGTTCTTTACTTCTTTGAGTTTGTAAATCACTTTCATATTTTGCAAGTTCTTTGCTTTTTTGTGTATTTAAAGCACTTTCATATTCAGCTATTGCTTTGCTACGTTGTATATTCAAATTGCTTTCAAACTCTGCTAACCTTCTATTGTTTTCATAATCTAATTCACTCTTTAATCTTGCTAAGGCTTCTTCATTAGCTCTTTGAATTTCAAGTTGTTCTCTCATTTTCTTTAGTTCAAACTCCTGCTGTTCCTTAGCCATACGTGCTTCTCCTGATAGAGTTCCTACAGCTACACCTAATACTTGACTTGCTTCATTATCAACATATCCTAGCTCATCTACTCTTTTCCAAGCATTTTCTAGTGCTTTTTGTTGCTTTTCAAACTCGAACTTTTTATTTTCAAATTCTCTGTCCTTTGCGTCTTTCCAATAAGTAAATTGTTGAGTATCATAATCCATAACTAGTTGAGCTGTTGTTGCTAATTGATTTAAGTATTCCATATATCTGTCATGTGCTTTTTCTTCATATTGTGGTATAAGCTCAGATACAATTCTAGCAACTCTTTCTGCTGTTGCTGTACTATTTAAAACACCACTTCCAGCTAAGCTTTGCAATGTGCTATTAGCTGCATATTCTGTTGCCATCTGTAATGCTGAATCCTGTGTAGGATCATATTCAAAACCTGAATTAAGTCTTTCTATCATTTGAGCTATTAAAGAGTTTATTGTATCAGCATATGCACTTTGATACTGACCTTCTACTGAATTAAGATTTGATGTTGTTGGTGTAACAATAGTTGTATTGAAAGATGTTTTCTTTACGCCACTTGGATTGCCGTTACTTGGATTTGTTCCGTAATTGCTTTGATAACTTGAATATATATCGTTAAAATCAACAACATTATTATTTTGTGTTCCTTGATACTGTTGTGGACTTGGAGCATTATTGCTTTGGTTAGTATTTTGTTGTGGTTCATTTGAAATAGTTGCAATATTATTATTTTGCCCTACATTTTGTTGTGGTGTTGAGGGAGCTACTTGAGGTTGTATTTGTATAGGTATTGTAATAGGACTTATATTTTGATTATTGCCTTGTGTAGGTTGTACTCCCTGGGTAGTATTAGCATTTGGTGTGACAGGTTGTTGATTTTGTACTTGTGCTGCATTTTGTGTAGGATTATTACTTACTTGTATTGGTTGCCTTCCAGCTACATTTAAAAATGTATTTGGCATGTTTTTTCCCTCCTTATTTGTTGTATATTTGGTTCAATTTATTTTGCCAGTTATATATAGTGGCTTCTGGTGTTGAGTATGTGGTAAATGTGATACTTCCTATATTCGTATTTAAAATACTTTTCCAGTGGTCTAATGTTTGTTCTATAGTAGGATATAAAGGATAGTTGCCTTTGTTACTTACATTAAGCTGTCTTGCCCATTCTTTTAAAGTTGCAGAATTATCGTCGTATTGTCTAAAATACATTATTCTACATCTCCTTATCTTGGATTTGTTCTATCAACTCTTTCCATACCATAGATTACAAAATTGCCTTTTCCTGAAATTTCAAAGGTATAACTAAATACATTTTGAATATCATAAGGAAGTTTGATACAATGAGTTATGTTTTTTCCTGTTGGTAGTACATTTTTGTGTTCGTATGTTTTACCACTATTCGTTGTTATAACTAAATCAACCTGTCCATTATCTGCTAAATCATAATTGAACCACACTTCTGAAATAGATTTTTTCTTACTTAAAACTCCATTTTTAAACTCTTTTGTTTTTAAATAGAATGGTATTGGTTCTTTATGAACTATATCCTCACTATTTGTAAATTCGTCTTCTCCATATGTTTTGATATAATTGTTCCCGTCCTTCCTTCCACCTGTTAGTTCATATATCGTTCCATTTGCTGTTAAAGCATAAATAGGATTTGGAGTTTGACTAAAGTTCAAGTCATTATATGCGTCACATATAGTTATGTATTTTAATTCATCTTTTACATTGTCAGGTTGCAATTCTTTTGTCCATTTTCTTAGTCTTTGGTCAAAAACAAGAAAAAATGAATAATCAGGAAACCAAAAATATATTTTATTTTCACTACCTGCTACACTTACATTTTTAGCTTCATTAATTGTTATTCCATCAATGTAACCTTTTACTCCACCTGTCATACCATTATTTGAATTTGGCTCTTGAATACCTCTTATTGTACTTCCGTCATATTCGTATATATTACGCCCATATAGCCAATATAAAAACGAGTTGTGTACTTTTATTGTTGCCTGATCATAACAGCCTATATTGTTATCTAATGAAACACATGTATATGTATCTGAATTCCCTGCAATTACATTACTTCCATAATACAAGTGCATATTCTCTTCACTGAATACAATCAATTTATCATCGAAACTTACAAGCCCTGTTATTTGATGGCAGTTTGGTACTCTATCTATTCTTGAATTTTCTGTACTAGTCCAGTCCATAGGATTTTGTAAGCCTGAGAAATACAACATATTTCCTTTACTTCCAATCATCCTATTTTTGTGATAACACATATGTTCAAAAACTATGTCATTAGAATCGTCATCTTTTGGCAATGTCAAATATTCTGGTACATTTACTGGAGATAACGGCAACTTATGTCGTGTTGGTTTAACACCTTCTCCATATAAAACAAGATATTCACTATTTCCATCGGCATAGTAGACATGATTAAATTTGTTTCCTGTTATATCTTCTGATATTACTGTTCCTGTCATGTCTTTTAATTGTGTTCCTTGTATATAAAATAAATAGTGTGTACCTGCTACACCAAAATATTTTATTTGTTCTCCTTTTAAGCCAGGGTTTCTAACCATTGTTCGTCCTATTCTTGTCCTAATTGCTGGGTAATTATCAAGACACATGTTATACATATCTTGAACTTCATCGTCTTGTATATTCTGTGGAGGATATATATTGCTAATACCACCAGCCAAGTAATTTATTTGATTGTTACTTTTTACTTGAATATTATTCAAATATGGATTTTGTTGCAATATCAAAACCTCCTTCTTCTTTTTCTATTTACGTTTCTGATAATAGGGTATCTTTGCTGTTGTTCGTTTTTACTTTCATTAGCCTTATTTACTAAATTGTTATATAGCAGGATGTATTCATTTGCTAATTCAATATCTGGATTGTATCCATTCATTGCAATAATACTCATGACATTGTATTTTACTAAGTCAATAAAATTGTCGTCTACTTCAATATAATCATCTTCACTTGTTATCATTTTAGGTTTCTTTAAATAATAGACAAATACTTTTTTTATCTCTTGTGGTATAGGATAAATGCCTATTGTTCCTTCTGTTCCATCAAAGTAACCTGCTATTGTCATTCTTTCATCAGGAATATAACTACGTAGCTCTTTAAAATCTCCCCATCCTTCTTTATTGCTTTTTGATGAATCATTACTTGAAATAGTGACACTAGTTATCATATCTACACTACAATTATCAGGCAATGAATATATGTCTTGTTCTGGTGATGTAAGAAAAGAATAACAATCTTCTAATGCAATGTCTTTATATATTTTTTTCATTGTTTCATTTATCCATACAAACAAGTTTTCTTTAGTAAATTCATGTGGTAAACGTACTTGAATATCATCTAAAACTTGTTTTACGGTTGTTCTACTTGTATTAGCCATTTTTATTTCCTCCTATCTCGCTCTGATAATATATTTGGTACTTTCATTTCCAGTTGATATATTAGGTATTGTAAATGTTTCTGGCAACTCAGCAACTTCTACATCTTGAATATTATTCAATTTCATATATAAGTCTAAGTATTCTTGTGTGTTTAAAGTCTGACCATTACATTCCAAATAATTACCTTGAATATCTCCTTTTCCTGCGTACATAATAATTCCTGCAATAGGTGTAATAATAGGGCTTGTTGCTTGTGATTCGTTCCATAAATCTGGGAATGGTCGTATATCAATATCTTTTATACTTGCCCTGGCATTATTACCAATAAAGGTTACTTCACTTGTCCTAAATAAATTATTCGCATAATAGAATTCGCCTGCTGGTACAAAAATATATTTTGCCCCTACTTCTATTGCATCATATATGGCTTGTTGTATTTTACTTCTATTGTCTGTTATGCCATTTCCTATAACACCATAATTCTGTAATGGCACAATTCCAAAAGTATAAAAGAATAAATCTCTTAACTCTTGCATTTTTATTTCTTGTACTATATTACTCATTTCTTACACCTCCATCGTTCCTTCTTCTACAACATTTGATAAGCCTATAAATTTCTTTCCTGCTTTTACATCGCCAGGAAGAGCATTCAACATTTTATCGTCTAATTTATAATAAGTTTCGCCTTGATATAGCAATCCTATAATTCTACTAAAATCACGTTTTGCACTTATTAAATTGAAAGTGTGGTCTTTAGAACTGATATGGTAATAATATAGCCATTTTTCATTATTATTTCTATTAATAGATTTAAAACCTCTAGTATAATCGCCCCAATCATAAGATGGCATATAATCAATTAAGGAAAAATGATATTCAGTATCAAAAGTAACATTATAAAAATAAGTATAATAATTTTTTATGCCCGTACTAGTAACACCTCTTTTTTCAGGATCTTTAATATGGAATACTAATAAATTATCAGATAGAAAAAATCCATGTGGCATTACATTTCCTTTTAATATATCTGGAAATGTAATATCCGTTATATAAGTAATATCGTTTCCAACTACTGTTTGATTTTTATAATCAAAACTTACATCTACAATCCAAAACTTATATTTGTAATTTTGTTTTTCTTCTGATTCAGCAGGATTTTCTATTTCTACATCATATCCTAAATATTTTTCTCCATTTGGAGCAACTGCCAAAATATTCCCTTTTAATTCACTTAGTTTAAATTCTGAATTAATAGGAATATCGTTTTCATTCTCTGTTATCCCCCTGTAGATAATGCCATATTTTATAGTACATTTTGGTGTTTTATCTATACTTTTATCCCAAATAGGTAGCATAAATACATAAGGATTAATGAGTGTTGCTCCTTCTGTAAAGCCGTCAAGATAAATAACATCTTCTAATACACTTGAACGATAAAGCATTAACTGTGAACTAGATTTTTTTAAAACAAAATATGCAACACTGATTCTAGTATCATATTGAAATTTTAATGTTACAAGAAAAGATATGTTACCTTCTCCCTTTATATTTTCAAGAATAGAAATATTGCTTATGTTGTAATCAGTTTCTCTTCCTTCAATTCCATTAAATCTTTGTACACTATCTGTTTTTAATGTTATTTTTTTAGTTTCTTTATCAAGATTAAGTGGAATTATATATGGTGTAAGAATACTCTTAGAAAAAGTTTCGCCATCATCTTTAACTAATATTAAATAAGGTTGAGTTATGTTGAAAGAAGTACATCCTAAAGCAATATTTTTATTTGTTAAATTACGACCTCCATCTTCTATTCCCAATTGTTCAAAAGTATATTTTGATTCTATTTCAAAATACCCTAATTCATTTTTAACATGGACTAATAAATTTTTTGTTTTTACATGTATTGAAAACCCATATACTTTTTCAATATCTCCATTTATATTTGTAATGGTTTGCATAATAAAAGTACCTATATCTGGAATACCTGTATCTCCTTCTGGCAATTCTTCACTATAATCTGTTTTATAGCCTATTGTAGATACTTGTATACCATTTTCTTTAGTTCCAAATATTTTTGTAACATCATCTGCGGTATAACTTGGTTCAAGACCGCCTTCACTTGACAATTTTAGCGTTCCTTCAACCCTTCCTTCTGATGTGTATGCTGTTTTTCCTTCTAAAATATCAGCTGCTGTTGCTGTTGCATCAGAAGTGTTATAACCTTCCTCTATATGTGTACCTATTATCATATTGCCTTGAGAAAATGCTATTTTACCAAGCTTAATGTCAGACGCTAATGCAGTTCCTGAACTAGTATCAATATATCCTGGTGGAATTATTTCCCCTCCTCCTGTTGGAATACTTCTTATATTAGCAGCCATAACATCAAAGCTTGAATCAGCAGAGGTCATAACTCCCTTGCCAGTGATAGCCCCCGCTATCTTACTCTTTCCATCACTGACAGATTGAAAAAGTTGGTCATATTTTGTATTTAAAGAACCTATGCTACTACTATTGTTTGAAATTGAATTATTTAACGCTTTATCTTTTTCTTTTAAAGCTTCTATTTCTTTATCAATAACGTTGTCTTTTGCTTGTAAATTTGCAATTCCATTATTAAGTGTTTTTAATGTATCTCCTGTATCTTTAAAATTAGCATTTACATCCTCAACTACTTTTTTTAATTGTGTATCTGTATAGTTTTTTTGTTCTGTATCTCCCTCTGTTATTTTTTTGTTTAATTTGGTTTCTAATGCTGTAAGATCACTTTGTTTAGCAAAACTAGAAAAGTCCTGTCCTCTACCCAATGAATTTGCAAATTCTTTAGCTTCTGACAAAATTTTGGCATCTTGATTGTCTATATATTTTCTTAATTCTTCTTCTTTATTGCCATGATAATTTTTAACCCATTCTTTTGTTGCCCAGTCTTCTGCTGGTATTCCACCTAAGTTGTTACTGTCTTGTGCCAGGTTAGCATCAGTTTTACCTTGTGAATTAGAAAACATTTTTGATATTTGTTCTGGTATTTTTGGCATATTTTTTCACTCCTTCTTTTTAACAAAGGGAAGTAACCTTAGTTGCTTCCCTTGTACTTACAATGACTTATTATTAAGCTACACCTTTAGAACCAACAAGACCTCTCCAATCAACATACCCAACATCGAATCTTGTATATCCATGCATTTGCCAATCCATTGTACTTGGTATGAATTGACTACCAAAAATAGGCTCTTCACGTCTAAGGAATTTTAAGTTTTCGATAGATGTATCTTGAATAAACCAAGGTTTATTTGTTCCTTCTGGATCTGTTAAGTAATCCCATACTACAATGTCTATGTTTGGTAAAGTATTTACATCGTTTAATTCTGTTCCACTTTGTAGAATAGAATGTACAATTGCTTTAGCTGTAAATTCTAGTTCTGGGCATACTACTAATCTTTTAGGGCTTGCAGAAATTATAATACCTGCTTCATCTACTTGACTTCTCATTAAAGTAAAGGCTTTCTTTAAGTTTTCATCAGTCAATGCACCTTCTATAAGGTTTGACCATGTTCTTTCACTTGAAGCAAGTGGATGGTCAGTTGCAAATAAGGCTTTTCCATCGTAACCAACATTGTCAAAACCACCTGTGATTACTTTTGCTGCTTCTGTTTCTTCGGTTGCTCTTAAAGAACGACCAAGACCTTTAGCAGAGCCACCTTTACCAATACCTTTCATTACATTGTATTGGTCGTCTTGCATAAGTTCCCATGTTAATTTGTAAGACTTATCAAAACGTTTAGCCTCGAATTTTGCAACTTTGCCTTCTCCAAAATCAGCTTCTTTAAATTGTGAACCTTCTGTATTTTCTTCCCACAATCCAAAAGCTCCTAAATGTGGATAGCTTTGTTCTTTCATTGTCATTTTTTCAGTTTGAAATATAGTTTTATATTTCATAGGTACTTCATTATATGAATCAAAAAATACCTTTTTATGTATTGGTGTCATTAATTCACCAAAATTTTCACGTGTCATTATTGCTGGCATATTTACCACTCCCTTTTATTTTTTTGTAGTAGTATAAGAGAGTGTTTTATAGACCTATTTTTTCTTACTTTTATACATTTCGTAATCCTTTGTTGTCTTCATGTCACGTATAGCAACATATTCCTCAACAGTCATTCCTGCTCTAGCTGCAATTGCAATCTCTTCTGGACTAGCTTGTACTTTGCTAGCATTTGAATTTACACTTGCTCCAGCTTGTTTGGTCAAGTTACCTAAAATCTGTTTTTTAATAGCATTATTCTCCATCTTAGCTTCTAACTTTCTTTGTATCTCGCTTTGAGTATTATGCGTTTTATGTTGTTGGTAACTTGCTGCATAATAGCTTTGCTCAATAGTTAATCCCTTGTCTACAAGGCTTTTAATCTCATCGGCATAGTCTAATATGTCTTCGTAGCCTTCTTCCTTAGATTTTGCCATTAAGTCGTTACTAAATTTTAATTCTTTAATTTCCTTTTCGAATTTACTAGTATCAACTTTCTTTTTATCAATAGCACTTGCAATTGATTTTGCAACTTCCTCATCAATTCCACTTTCAAGCAATTCTTCTAATGTACTTTTTTCCTGTTCTTTATTAGCATTTTCTAAGGCGGTCATGCGTGCTTCTAAGTCTTTTACCTTTTTTTCAGCTTCTTTGCGTTGTTTCCTTTCTGCATTTAACCCTTTTTTTAGGCTTTCCTTTTCCTCATCAATATTGTCCTTTATATCTTCCGCTTCTGTTTCTGTATTTGTTTCTTCAACTGTTTCTTTTTCTCCTTCTGCCTCTGATACATCAGGAATATCAATAAGACCATCTGAACCGATATTTTCTATCTCGATTCCTTCTTGTTCATTCTCCATGATTTGCTCCTTTCTATTTTTAGCCAGGTTTTATCCTCAATGATTTTTTGCCAGGTTATCTCCTCATAATTTTTGATTTTTAGCCAGCTTGTCTGCTCAAATATATTTATAAAAATAAATATCAACTAATTTTGATGTGTTTTTATGTGTACATTTAATCCAGCTTTGTTTTTAAAGGTTCTTTGACATACAGGGCATATAAGTTCATTGTCTACTATTTTTTCTGTGCTTATTTTTGAATTTGACGTTAATTCTTGCATGCTTTTTTCTATAGCAATGTCTAATACATCATAAGTTTGTCCTTTTTGTTTTAATAACAATAATACTTCTTTACCACACTTAGGACATTTTGATGTGCTATAATATTTAACAAGATTTCCATAAAAGCCTTTTTCTTTTACGTCTTTTAATTCTTTTATGTCCTTTGTATTAAAAGTATATCCACAGTCACATGTTGTTTTACCTAATACATCATAATCTTTATTATTTATTGTCATTGCAATGCTCCTTCCTTTAAATATTTTCTTGAAATACGTCCGCCTGGTGTTAAGCCTTCTATATTTTCGTTTTGTCCTGTTAATATGTTTTGACTTTGTGTTTCTTGTTGCTGCTCCATCATTTTTTGTGTTTTTTCATCTAATATGCCTATCTCTTGTTGCTCTGCTTGACTTTCTGGTATCTCTGGAATATTTAAACCTAATTGCTTAATTAGATAATTCCTATATTCTTTATTTGATATAGCATGGTCTATTCTTGCTTGCCTTACTATGTTGTATCTATAAGCTCTATTGTTTGGTAAACCTGCTCCTACTAATACAGATAAATCATATTCGATTTTTCTATCTTCATTATCAACTTGCATATACCTATATTCGTTAGGGTCTATATCTTCTCTAGTTGCACCTTTATTTCTTTCAAGATACTTAGCAATATAGTTTTCTCTATAATCTGTATTTGCTTCTACCATTTTAGGTACATGATTTAATTTATCAGGATTGAACTCAACAAAATCATCTTGTCCGTCTTTTCCTGTTATTCTAAATACCATTGTTGTATTCCAGTTAAGTAAAGCTAATTCTAACGCATATTCAAATACTTCTGATAATGTTTCCTGTAATAATGCTTTTTTATGGTCTATCATAGCATTACCACTATTTTGTAAAATCATATTTTCTGTAGCTGTATCAACACCTGCTTGCTGTTTTCCTATCATTTGGTCTGAAAATCTTGTTACTATCGTTCTATCATTATTCATAAGCTCTGCACGTTTATTAAGTACATATTGTGGTACAGTTGGAGGATTAAGCCAATGAAATCCATCTGCTGTATTGCTTACTAATATTTGTCCTGGAGCATTTGTAACTTTACTTGGGTCTATTCCTGAATTGTTTGTTACAACTCCCATAGGATTACCTGTTAAGTCCATATTCCTTAATAAATTGTTGTCTAATTGGTCAACTTGGTCTGATATAGGTAGTACAAGTTCAGCACTTCCTTTGCCCCATATTGTATTTTCTCTATGCATATCAGGTGTCAAGAAATATGGAAATGAATTATTAGGGAATAATTTTAATTCTTCTGTTTCCTTTTCTGTATCGGCTTTATTCTTTTTATCTTTCTTCTTTTTGCTTATTTTTTCAAGTTCTTTTTTAGTATCACGTAGAATAACTCCATCTCCTGACATTTCAACTAAACGTAAAACCATTTCGTCATTTTGTTTATATCTTGTCCATACTAGCATATGAACATATTGGTCTTCTTCATTTTCTACTATGATATTCTGTACAGGGTCTAAATTAGGTATAATAGCTTCTGCTAATTCTTCTCCAAATTCACATACAGCTTGCCATATAGACCTATTTTGTACTTCTATCATGTATTGTGCGTCTTGTACGTTATATACATCTGTTATAGCTGGATCTATTAATAATCGGTCAGGATGTATAGGTGTTATCTCAGGCATGCCTTTTCCTTTTAATGCGTCAAAATTCCATAATACACGGAATATTCCTGTGCCTGTCATATCACGTCTACGCTCGTGTACATCTATTTTTCTATACATTTTATTTTTTTCTTTTATAAAATCTACAAGCGTTCTTGCCATGTCACAAAATGGTCTATCTCCTGGCTCTCTTGGGTCAACTTGTATTGATATAGCTTGGTCACATAAAAGTGTTGTTACACCTTCTACTTGACTGTTTGTTATATTTGTATTACTTGCTGGGTCTGTATCATCTTCTGGTTCTTCTAGGTCGCCTTCCCAGTATTTTTCTACATCTTTCCATTTTTGTGGTAGATTTAATCTGTTTTTATCTTGATATGCTCTTCTATACCAAAGAAGATATTTTTCGCTTAATTCAATTTCTTCATCTGACATTAAACTACGCTTTCTTGCGTCTTTTTCTTTTAACATCTCTTCATAATCCTGAAACTCATTATCGCTCATGTATTATTCCTCCTTTGGCTTTTCTATTTTAATGCCTTGATTAGGTCTTACAGGTTCATATAATCCATTTTTGTTTTTAAATACTTCATATCCATTGCTTTCGCCTCGTGCTTTTAAAACGCTGTTATAATTGTTTTCCTCTAACTTAACATGTTTCCTGTTTATATTGTTTTCTTTGTGTTTTTCTTCTTTTAATTCTTTTATCGCATGCCAAGTTTCATATTGTAGTAAACTTATTAATATTAATAATGCGTAAAAAGCTACAACTAATAATATAAATATCTCCATATTAATGTCCTCTCCTTCTTTTACTTAATGGTGTTGTTATATGTACATTGATTGGTATATCAGGTGTTTTATAACCTAAATCTTCTAATTCTGTTGGTGTGTATGTTCCTTGTGGTAAACGTTTAGTTTGTACTATAGGATTATGCCACATGGTACACCAATATCTTAAACTATCTGGCATGTGTGTAAGTTCGTGTGGTTCTGTTGCTACGTCATTTGGATGTTTTTCATCAAATTGTACTGCTGGCAATGTTCTTATTAAATTCTTACAGTTTGGGAATATCTTTAGCTTAGATGTTTTTACTCCTTGCTCGTCTTCAAATACTTTTAGCCATTCATGTACTGCTAGCCAACCAGATATTCTATTGTTGTCGGATTTTGTCAAATATTGTCCATTTTCAGCGAATATGTCAGCTGTGCTTTTTCCTGTATCTTTGTTTCTATTCCATAAATCTGGTGGAGCATAATCAGCAACAATATGCTCAGTTGTCATTGCATTTATTTTCTTAGCCGCTTCTGATACTATCAAGTTACTTTCGTATAATTCTTTATATGCATATGCGTTCATTTGCCAGTCTAAAGCTATCCATAATGTTGCACACATATCAAGTCCATAATCTCTTGTTCTAAATATTCGCCAGTCTTTTGGTATTTCAAATGGTTCACATACATGTATTTTTCTATCAAATTCACTAAAATATTGTCCTTCAAATATATCCCAGTTGCCATATTTTAATGCTTTTCTTTCCTTCTCAGGTAAATTGTCTAGTCTTCTTACATAATCAGGGTCTTTTTGTAATAAGAATATATTATCTTGTACTAAACTTGGTATAAATATTCTTGTTGTCTTTTCTCCTGTTTCTAATGTTATTTCATGTATTTTATTTGGTTCGCCTATATCTATGAATCTATCTTTTACCCAACTATGACCAACTCCACCAGGATTAGTCGAACTTTTTATTCCTTTAGGATAATTGTTTGCTCCTCTACATCTTGAAATCATATAAGTGTACATGAATTCTGTAAAATGTGTCAGCTCATCGAAGCGGATAACATCATATTCAGCGGATTGATATTGATACACATCGCTTTCACTATCTATATAACCAAAATCTATAAGACTACCATTTTTAAATGTCCATATATGTTTACTGGAATTATATGTTGCAGCTTCTCTTGGATAAAATCCTAGGCTTACTCTTATTAATGACTTTTCTAGGTCTGGAAATGTTCTACGAAATATTATTTGCTTAGACTTAGGATATTGTAATGCATACAATAATGCGTCAACCAATTGTCCATAACTTTTGCCGACCTCCTGCTGCTCCTCCGAATAATGTTTCAAATGCAATAGAATGTATAAATGCTTCTTGTTTTTCAGTTATATCTATATCCATCAAACATTATTCTCCTTCCATAATCTATTTTATGTTAAATATATACTCTTTTTGTGGTGTTTCTCCCGTGGGAAAATGATACTTTGTGTCCTGTATCCATTGAAAATAGTAATAGTAACATAATGAGTTTATTTATTCTTTTTTCTTGATGCTTATATTTACTTCAAAAGGCTTCTCCTGGCTAGATTGTAGTTCAACTTTTTCTCTGAACATGCCATTTATTTTGGCTAATGCTTCTGCACATCTTGTCCTGTCGTTTGTATCTTCGACAGCATTTCTCATGATAGAAGTAAAATATCTTAATACTTCATCTTGTGAAGCGATTCTTTCCTTTTCTTTTTCCTTCAACTTAACTTGTATGTAGCTGTTAAGTTTTGACAGGTTCTCACTACCTATTTGCCTGGCAGTCTTTTTACTATAACCTGCTTCAACTGCTGCTTTTGTAGCGTCTGCATATTTTATGTAATAATCAATAAATCTCTTTTGCTTTTCTGTTAATATCTTTTCCTTATCTATATCTGACATTTACACCACCTTGTTTTCATTTTTACGTTTAAAATCTTCTATAACAGTATTAATAAAATCATTTATATTGGCTACTATATCGCAAACCATTTCCTCTGTATAATGAGGTACATTAAACATGCCATAATTAAAAATAAAGCAATGTGTTAATTCATGTTTTAATGTGTTTATTTGTTGATCAAAACACATGTCCTTGTTTATCCAAATTTCATGTGATGAGAATAGAGTAACACCATAAGCAAAGAAAGCTTTTTCTTCTGAATCCTCATTATACTTTTTTAATAATGTGTCCTTATCTACTAATTCAATTGTCCATACAGAATTGTTTATTTTAAATAATTGCATTTTTTCTCCTTTATATGTATTAGAGTAAAGGCTAGGACTAAACTCTAAAATGTGGTTAGGCAATTTTTAATCGAAAGAAGGTCATTCTTTACTAAAAAAATATTTATTAATTCCTAGCTAATTAATAAATACAGTGTCTACTGAATATATAGACACTATGTAAAATACATGTTATATTCTACATACTATTTATATATTTAAGCTTATTTCCTGGCTGCTACCTGGCACATCACAATTAGGACATTTACAATATATAATGTCTTTTTTATATGAGTACTCATGTATCTCGCAAGTATCATCTACTTTTGCCTTATTGTTACATTTGTTGCATTTGATTTTTTTATATAATACATCTAAAATCATATGCGACATCTCCTTTTTGTGTAGTAAGCCACAGGACGTCCTTTTTTGGTGGCTAACTATATCTAGGTCTATTAAACATAGATATACTACTACTATAATTATTTTATCATAGAAAAACCCCCTATTTTTCCCGATTTTTTCCACGAAAAAACTAGGCAGTTAAAATTACCTAGTTTATAATTCTCCCCATTCTTTAGCTAATAGAGTTATACATTTATTTATAATGTTATAATAAGTAGATTTGCTAATATTATGAAACATTTGACAATACATCCAATTAGCTTTATCTTTAAAAATTATATCAAATACGTTTTGCTCAAATGGATTAAGCGTTTTTATAACATTGTCAATATAAGATATACGTTGCTCCAGATATAAGAATCTACGAGTAGATACATTTTTATTTTCCATTTTAAGTTTGTTTAATATTTTTTTATTATTATAATATTGATATAATTCTCTTTCCATTTGTTTTTTTACTTCTTTTTGCATATGTATCCTCCTAAAATTAATTATTTGATCATATAGCCTATTTTATTTCGAGTTACAATTATAATTTCATCTTTTAATTTTTTCCTTAGTCTACATATGGATACTGACAGAATTCCTTTATAAACATTTACATTCTTACTACCGAATAATTGTTGGCATATTTGCTTATATGTGATAATATTGCCTTTATTTTTCATTAATAAATACAACAGTTCATTTTCAATAATACTTAATGGTATTTCATTATTATTTGTTATATATCTATAATTTGAATAATCATGCATAATATATCATTTATGTATTATTTAATCCTAATGAAACCATTAAGCACTTGTCTATTTCCTTCATCTCTTCTTCTGGTAAACGATAAAGGACTTTTTTATATCTATTTTGATTGAATGTAAATATTTGTTCACACAGTACAACACTATCCTTATATTTTATTCTATAATGTGTTGGTTGTTTTACTTTTTTGTCTTTAGTAGTTAGAGGAACGCAAATACATATATTGCTATGATAATTACCTATATCATTTGAAACAACTAAATAAGGTCTTGAATATTCTTGTACATCAGAATCTTCTTCTATATTTTGTTTATTCATTTCAATATATATAATATCGCCTCTTTTTACTTTTTGCATATTTTTGTATTTTTCTAATTCTTTTTTTAATTTTTCGTTTTCTTCAATAAGATATTGTTCATATGTCATTAAATATCACTCTCCCTTTTTTTCATATAATTTGGATCTCTGTCTGGTCTTTTCCTTTTATGCTTTACATTAAGTAACTCGTGAATAAAAAAACATTCATGGTATCCATATAATAAATCTTTGTATAAACATATATTGTCATTTACTTGTTTAACAAATATGTATTCATGATTATTTTTACTAATAATTTTTGGTATTTTCATTACTTCACTTCCGCTTCTTTTATATTTACTTGTTTATAATCTTGCCTATAACATTACTCCTCTACAATAACATTACTAATTGGACAAAACCATATTCGTCCATCTTGTTCTTGAATATGTACACTTTCTTCACTTCTTCCAGTTGGTTTATACTGATTTATTATTACTCCATAATGCCCATCAATAGTTGTTGCAATTTTTCCTAATAAATTTTTCATTATTCACCTAACTTTCTCCCACACATTGGGCAATAATTTATGATTACATCTCTTCCAAACAAAGAACTATATATTTTTCCAAAAAATCGTAAATGCTTATGCCAAATTTGGAAATAACTAGTATCATTTTTTTCTTGTTCAATGCGTTTTCCTCTTTCACAATATTCACACACCTATATTTCCTCCTTCTTTTATTCTTCTGGCATTTCATAAATTGGTAATAGTTGTTGTTTTCCTCCATTAAAGGTCTCAAATTCAATTCCAATTTTTGTATAAGTATTTGCTATTTCTTGTAATACTTCTTTTGCTCTTTCTTCTGTTTTATACTCTCCTAAAACTTTACTCTTTCCATCTAATATTTGAAAACCAGCAATTGTTCTAGAACTTCCATCACATTTAACTGTATAACCAAATATCTCTAAATCTAAATTTTCTGTTGTTTTTCTTTTATCTTGACTAACTATTATCATTTCTTATCTCCTTTCAAATATTTGTATATTACTTGTTCTACTTTTGCTAAGGCTTCATAATCTGTTATAAATCTTCCTGAATGTTTATGCCTTACTGTACTTCTTATTATTTTTATTCCTTGATTATATTGTCTTTTATATATCTTTGCTAACTGCTCTTTACTTAATCCACTTGTCCATTTTTTGATTATTTCTTTATCGTTCATACTACACCTCTAAAATGTAGTATTTGATTTAATAGTCTACTCTATTCCATTTGATTATGTAAAAAAATTCTTTTGGAAAATTAAAACCTTTCATTAAGTTAAAAATTTTTTCTTCTGGTATTTCTTTATGACCATTTGCATATAAACCAAATTCTCTCAAATTTAAGTTGCATTTTTGAGCCGCTTCTTCATATGTGTATCCTCTAAATATGCAAGCTTCTCTTATTCTTTCTGGAACAATAAAATTTACTTTTTCCTTTTTAGGTGCATATTTTACAATAGGGTCAAATAAACCTGACATATTATTTATCCTCCAATAATTCTTGTATATCTTCAACCGATATACATTCAAATCCTGATATATTTATACTTTCATTTTCAATTAATTCTTCTATTTTCTTTTTAGGTATTGAATTAATGTTTTTTTCAAATAGTTCTTGATTTTCTTTATCTAATTTATAATTATCATGTTTTAATTTATCTGATTCTTGTAATACTGTTTCTACAGCTTCTGGTATCTTCTTAATATCTTCAAATTCTGGATTATCTAAATCCCCATAAGTTTTATATTCTTGAGCTATTTTCATTAAAAATATTTCTGCTTCTTCTAATTTCATAACTCCTCCTAAACTTTATATTCTAAACTTTCAAATTGTTCTTTTGTTACTATTGATTTAATATATTTTTTATTTGCAGTTTTTAATATCTCTATTTGTTCTTCATTTACTATTTCAACTTTATTTGTATAACCATTTATTTCATTTATTACTATTTCAACTATATCGCCTACTTTTATTAGGTCTATTATGTTTTTGGAATGTTTTGTTATTGTTTGTTTGGTTATGTAATATGCTTCAGCCTTTGACCATTGAATTAAATATTTAGGCTGACAATATCTTCCTGTTACGTTTGATACACTTATACATATTCCAAATTTTCCTCTATTAGTTCTCACATATTCTCC
>CANRBU010000004.1 GCA_947628925.1 uncultured Clostridia bacterium
TTTAATAAATTGATTGATATTTGTATCAATTGTTAAGTGAGAGAAAAAGTTGTAGATAACTACGACGTCTGCTCCAATGAAAAAGACCAACACATGCGTGTTGGTCTTTTTTGTCAGGTTAAATCGTAGTAATGACAATCTGATTCCAAATTGAATGAAACCATTTTCAACCAATGTGGAATTTTTCTGTCAGATGAAACAATGTGAGAGTGATACTCACAATCTATTCCACCTTGAAGAAGTTGCCCAGTAGCTTCTCCAGAACAAGGCCATAAAATGACCTGCTCTAAACCATTATCTTTCTTGCGAAGGAAAAACATAGGTGGAGCAAATTCGGAAGTCACCACCAAAATTCCAACAACCTCACGTGTGTTCACAGAAATCTGTCCTTGCTGCTTTTTACCATTTACTGTGTAAGGAACTAAAAAGTTCCGCATTGTTAAAGTTACCATCGTCTTTCTCCTTTTAATTAAAACCGGTGAACGAGTTACTGAAATTTGCACTAACCTGACACAAGTGCTTTATACAAAATATGTATATATATATATAATAATACCATATTTTGGAAAAAATTTCAAGTTTTACGTTCTAAACAAGCATAAAAATAAAAAAATGACTTTAATTTTTAAAATTGTACATAATATCAAGTAAGAATAAATAAAAAAAAACCACAAAAACAGTTGATATTTTTTGAATTTTAATATAAAATCTAAAGAGATTATCCAAGGAGGAAAAAATGATTACTTTAAAAGATGTATGTCAAAACGAAGAAGTAAATGCTCTAATCAAAGGAGCACAAAAACAATTAGATGCATTAGGCTATACAGAACACGGACACAGACACATTTCAATTGTATCAAAACGAGCAGGAGATATTTTACAACAACTAGGATATCCAGAACGCACAATAGAATTAGCAAGAATAGCAGGATATTTGCACGACATAGGAAACTGTGTAAATAGAGTTGACCATGCACATAGTGGAGCGATACTTGCCTACGAAATTTTAAAAAATATGGGAATGCCTGTAGAAGAAAGAACAGAAATTATGATGGCAATAGGAAACCATGATGAACAAACAGGAACAGCTATAAGTGATATATCAGCAGCGATTATCTTAGCAGACAAATCAGATGCTCACAGAGATAGAGTGCGTAATCCTAACTTAGGAACATTTGACATTCACGACCGTGTAAACTATGCAGTAACTAGTTCTAGTCTTGTGTTAGATGCAGAAAAACGCATTATAACGCTAAATTTAAAAATCGACACGGAGATGTGCCCAGTTTTAGACTATTTCGAAATTTTTATGGACAGAACAATGATGAGCAAATATGCTGCAAAATATTTAAAAATATGGTTTTCATTAGTAATCAATGATACAAAATTATTATAGGAAAGGATGAAAAAATAATGAAAAAAGCAATCAAAATTATAACAGTTACACTTGCCATTATATTAATTAGTATGGTAAGCTTTGTAGGAATTTACACACAAAAGCAAAATCACATGGAAAATATTGTAAAAGAATATGAATATGCAATGGATTTAGAAGGAGCAAGAATAGCAGTTATAACACCAAAAGACGAGACAAACACAATAATAAAAGATGCAGAAGGAAATACAATTGATGAAGAATTAACAGATGAAGAAATTGCAGAAAAAGGATATACAAAAGAAGAAGTAAAAATAAATGATGGAAATCTAAACATAGAAAATTTCCAAAAATCAAAAGAAATAATAAGAAAACGTTTAGAACAAATGGGAGTAGAAAATTACAATATAGCTCTAAATGAACAAACAGGAGAAATAAAATTTGAAATAGAAGAAGATAGCACAACAAATGATATACTTAGAAATGTTTATCCTGTAGGAAAATTTGAAATTGCAGATAATGAAACAGGAGAAGTATTACTAGACAACCAATACATAAAAGATGCAAGTGTTCTATATGGCTCTGAATCAACAGGAACAAGTGTATATTTACAAATTGAATTAAACAAAGAAGGAACTGCAAAATTAGAAGAAATCACAAACACATACAAAAAACAAGAAGAAACAGAAACTACAGAAAATACAACAGAAGGTGAAACTGAAACAGAAGAAAATACAGAAACACAAAAAGAAATAAAAATGACAGTAGACACACAAACACTTATAACAATGTCATTTGAAGAACCTATACGCACAGGAAAAATACAATTAAATGTAGGAAGTGCATCAACAGACGCAAAAACAGTAAATGGTTATGCTAAAACAGCAGTAGAATTAGCAACACTTTTAGACAATGGAAAACTACCAATAGAATATGAAATTACAGGAAATGAATTTATTTATCCAGAAATAACAAAACAAGATATACAATATATTGTTTATGCAATAGCAGGAATATCAGTAATTGCCTTGATTTTTATAATTATAAAATATAAATTACGTGGATTAATTGCAAGTATAGCATTTATCGGATATGCAGCACTATATCTATTATTAATACGTTATGCAAATGTTATGATTTCACTAGAAGGAATTTGCGCAATAATTATTACATTAGCAGCTAACTATATTTTATCAATAAAAATAGCACAAGGTAAAGACAAAAAAGAACTTATAACCTTTTTCTCAAAAATTATACCAATACCTATTTGCAGTATAGTATTTAGTTTTATGGAGTGGATTCCAATAGCAAGTTTTGGAATGATTTTATTCTGGGGAACTGTATTAATGCTTGTATTCAATGGAGCAATTACAAAACCATTGGTAGACATGATAAAGAACAAAGAATAGGAGGATATGAAAATGGAAAAAAGGAAAAAGAAGTCATTAATCATTTTAGCAATAATGATTGCAATTATAATAGTAGGTGCAATTATTGCTTTTACAAAAGGATTTCAATTTGATTTACTATATCAAGGTGGTAAAAGAATAGAAGTAGACTTAACACAAAACTTTGAAGAAAAAGATATTGAAAATATAGCAAAAGAAGTATTAGGAAACGAAAGTAAAGTTCAAACAGTAGAAATATATAAGCAAAGTGCAAGCATTTTTGCAAAAGATATGACAGAAGAACAAAGAGACACAATTATAACAAAAATAAATGAAAAGTATGGATTAGCATTAGAAAGTTCAGCAAGTGATATTATAGAAGTACCACATACACGTTTAATAGATATTATTAGTCCATGTATATTCCCTCTAATAGTTGCAACAATCATCATATTAATTTATATTGGAATTAGATATATTAAAAAAACAAGTGTAGAAATATTATTAGAAACAATTTTAGTAATAGCAATGGCACAAGCAGTATTATTTAGCATAATGGCAATTACAAGAATTCCTATTGGAGAATTAACAATACCAATGATATTAACAGTATATGTATTATCAAATGTATTTTGTACATCAAAAATAGAAACATATATCGCAAAAAATAAAACGGAGGAAGCATAAATGGGTAAAATTGTTTTATTGGATGAACTTACAATAAATCAAATTGCAGCAGGAGAAGTAATAGAAAGACCAGCATCTGTGGTCAAAGAAATGGTAGAAAATTCTATTGATGCAGGAGCAACTAACATTACAGTTGAAATAAAAAACGGAGGAATTTCTTTTATCAAAATAACAGACAATGGAAAAGGAATTGCACAAGACGATTTAGAAATAGCCTTTGAAAGACATGCAACAAGTAAAATTCGCTCAGCAGAAGATTTGAATACTATTACATCTATGGGATTCCGTGGAGAAGCTTTGGCAAGTATAGCAGCAATTAGTAATGTAGAATTAATTTCAAAGACAGAAGAACAAGAAACAGGCTACAAAATAGTTGTAGAAGCAGGAAATGTCTTGGAAAAAGAAATAGCAGGAGCATCTGTTGGAACTACAATTACAGTAAAAAAATTATTTTTTAACACACCTGTAAGATATAAATTCTTGAAAAAAGATTATACAGAATCAGGTTATATAGAAGATGTTATTACAAGAATAGCTCTAGTCCATCCAGAAATAGCAATTAAACTAATAAACACAGGAAAAACAGTTATACAAACAAATGGAAATGGAGATTTAAAATCTGTAATATATAGCATATATGGTAAAAATGTTGCAGAAAATTGTATGCCAGTATCATATACATATGAAGATTTAGAGATAAATGGAGTCGTAGGTAAACCAGAAATAGCAAGGTCAAACAGAGCAAATCAACTATTTTTTGTAAATCAAAGATATATAAAAGATAAAACATTATCATCAGCATCAGAACAAGCATATAAAGGAATGATACCTTTAGGAAAATTTGGATTTGTAATTTTAAATATAAATATGAATCCAGCAAAAGTAGATGTTAATGTGCATCCAACCAAATTAGAAGTAAGATTCCAAGAAGAAAGTAAAATCTTCCAAGCAATTTTCCATGCAATAAAAGATACTATATTAAAAAACGGAGAAAATCAAGGACTATTTGGTCTAAGAAAAGCAGATGAACAAGAAATCAAACAATACACAGAAACAGAAAGCCAAATAAAAACAAATATGCAAGAAGAACCACAAGAAAAAATAGAGGAAACAAGGCAAGAACATACAGAACAAGAAAAACTAGAAGAAGCACCAAGTGAAAATATCGAACAAACACAGGTAATAAAAGTAATACCTGAAGAAAACCAAGAACAAAATTTAGAGCAAACACAGGTAATAAGTACAATACCTGAAGAAAACCAAGAACAAAATTTAGAGCAAACACAGGTAATAAATATAATGCCTGAAGAAAATAAAGAACAAAATTCAGAAGAAACACAGGTAATAAATACAATACTTGGAGAAAGCCAAGAACAAAATCTAGAAGAAACACAAGTAATAAATTTAGGACCTAAAAAAGAACAAGAAAAAAAGAAACCAGAACCATCAATATTTGATAAACTTATTCAATTAAAAAACATACCAAACAGACTATATGATGTAACTACAAAAAATGAAGAAAAAACTGAACAATTAGAAGAACAACCAATAGAAGAAAGTAAAAAAGAAAATGAAGACTTCCATGAAATGTATGAAAAACTATTTGGAAAAACAACAAAACCACAAGAACAAGAAAACAAAAATGAAGAAATTGATATAATAAACGACAATGTTTCAGTTTTTGATGATATAGAAGAATATAAAAAGCAACCATACAAAGTAATTGGAATAGCATTTAATACATATATAATCATTGAAATGAACAAAGAAATATATATAATTGACCAACATGCAGCACACGAAAGAATACTATATGAAAAAGTCAAAAAAAATTACTATGAATCAACTAACAAGGATTCACAAATGCTATTATTACCAGATGTAATTACACTAACACATAAAGAAATGGATATAGCCAAAGAAAACTTTGAGATGTTCAAACAAGCAGGATTTGAATTAGAAGAATTTGGAGAAAACACAATTAAATTAACAGGTGTACCAACAATTTGTATAGACTTAAACACAAAAGAACTATTTCTTGAAACACTAGATGAAATAAATACAATTGCAAGAACAGCTAAACAAGAAAAAGAAGAAAAATTTATTGCAACTGTAGCATGCAAAGCAGCAGTAAAAGCAAATATGGCACTAACAACAGAAGAAATACAAAACCTAATGGACAAATTATTAGAATTACCAAACCCATTCAGTTGCCCACATGGCAGACCAACAGCAATAAGAATGAGCCAATATGACATAGAAAGAAAATTTGCAAGAAAATAGAAAAATATGGACTTAGAGAGGAATGTGAATAAACATGCCAATTATTATAATGACAATAATTATAACATTTTTAATTTTAATAGTTTGGACATACCGTAGCTTAGGAGATATGGAAACAAATAAAAAAATCTTATGTATAATAGCTGAATTTGCCGTTATATTAATTGGAACATCTATTACATATATGATATCAAAAAGTAACATACAATATCCAAACAAAGATAGTATGCTATATGTACAAAACACATTAATACTGCTATTTTCAGGTATAAATGGATTATTTATAATGCCTTTCTTAAGCAGAGGAATAGAAATGACATACCAAGAAAATATAACACTAAACCAATTAGGAAAAAGAATTATACTTTGCACAGTAATATTACTTTTTCTACTAATATTTGAATGTGGATATATGACAACTACTCAAGATGGAATATTAAGAATTATGATGGGAAAATAATTCAAATTTTACTACAAACCTAGAAAGGAATAGAATTTAAACATGAAAAAACCAACAGTCATTGTAATATGTGGACCAACAGCATCAGGGAAAACGGGACTTGCAATAGAATTAGCAAAAAAAATAAATGGCGAAGTTGTATCATGTGATTCAATGCAAATTTACAAAGACATGAACATAGGAACAGCAAAGCCAACAATAGAAGAAATGCAAAATATACCACATTACATGATAGATATTGTATTACCAACACAAAGATATAGTGTAGCAGATTATAAAAATCAAGCAAAAGAAGCAATTAAAGAAATACTAAAAAAAGGGAAAACTCCAATTATAGTAGGAGGAACTGGACTCTATGTAAACAGTTTGATTTATGAAATAGAATATCCAAAAATAGAATTTGACAAAGAATATAGAGAAAACTTAGAAAATCAAGCAAAAGAAAAGGGATTAGAAGAATTATATGAAAAGGCAAAACAAATTGATCCTAAAGCAGTAGAAAAAATTAGTAAGACTGATAAAAAAAGGATTCTACGTATTCTAGAAATTTATAATGCAACAGGAAAAACGAAAACAGAACAAGAAATTTTATCAAGGCAAACAGAACCAGAATTTGATTACCATGTATATACTCTAACATGGGACAGAGAAGAACTATATAAAAGAATCAATAAAAGAGTAGACGTCATGATAGAACAAGGCTTAATAGAAGAAGTAAAATCAATTTTAGAAAAATATGATAATTTTCCAACTGCAATGCAGGGACTAGGATATAAAGAAGTTGTAGAATATTTAGAAGGAAAAACAACAAAAGAAGAAATGATTGAAAAAATAAAACAAGAAACAAGAAGATATGCAAAAAGACAATTAACATGGTTCAGAAAAAATAAACAAACTATATGGCTAGATGGAAGTCAAGATATACGAAATAATATTAATATTATTTTGGAAGGAATGAAGGGAGAATGAAGCACACAGAAGCAAAAACACAAAGACAAGAAAAAGAAAAAAAGCAAAGCAATAAGCAGATATCAAAATCTGTTCTTTTTGCTTTACTAGTAATAATTGTGCTATATTTCTTATATATCATTTTTCTATTAGTAAAAGAACCAACAGATGTCTTCAGGGTTGAAGAAAGTAAATTATATTCAGAAGAATCAAGAGTAGGATATGTTATTAGAAACGAAGTAGTTGTACAAGGAAACAATTATAAAAACGGAATAGAACAAATAAAGAGCGAAGGAGAAAAAGCAGCTAAAAATGAAGTGATTTTTAGATATTATAGCAAAAACGAAGAAAACTTAAAAAGCCAGATTGCAGAATTAGACGCAAAAATACAAGAGACCATGGCAAAACAAACAGATTCATATTTACCAGACATAAAATTAATAGAAGGTCAAATAGATAAAGAAATCGAAAAAATAAATAAAATAACAGATATATCAAAAATAACAGAATATGAAAAACAAATTACGCAATTAATTGAAAAAAAAGCAAAAATTGTAGGAGAAAAAAGTCCATCAGGTTCATACATAGAACAGCTAAATAAGCAAAGAGCACAACTAGAAAAAGAGCTAAACGAAGGAGCAGAAACAATAAAAGCACCAAAAAGCGGAATTTTATCATATAAAGTAGATGGATTAGAAAATGTCTTGACACCAGAAAATTTTTCAGCACTAAATAAAGAATATTTGGAAAATTTAAATTTAAAAACAGGAAAGCTCATTGCCACAAGTGATGAAGCAGGTAAAATTATAGACAATTTCGAAGCATATATTGCAACAATATCAAACACAGGCGAGAGCAAACAAGCAAAAGTAGGGGACAAAATAAAGATACGTTTATCAAACAATGTAGAAATAAATGCAGAAATTGTATATACGGCACAAGAAAATGAAGAAGAAACACTATTAATATTAAAAATTAATAAAGAAATAGAAGAATTATTAAATTACAGAAAAATATCTTTTGACTTGATTTGGTGGAGCTATACAGGGCTAAGAGTTCCAAATCAATCAATTGTAGAAGAAAATAATCTACACTATGTAATTAGAAACAGAGCAGGATATTTAAGCAAAATTCTTGTTAATGTAGAAAAACAAAATGATAAATATGCAATTATTAGTAATTACACTTCAGATGAACTTAAAGAATTAGGTTACACAAGTCAGCAAATTACAAATATGAGAAATATCAGTATTTATGATGAAATAGTATTAAAACCAGATTTGTCAAAAGTAAAATAATATTACAATAATATTACAAAAATATTAAAAAAATATAACATTCACAAAAACTATTGACAATTTTGTAAAAAAATTAGATACTTATATCAAAAGTACGAAGGAATTTATTTAGGAGGTTTTTTTATGTCAGCATTGATGGATAAAGTTTTTGATTTTTTTGGAATGGACTCAGCAGAGCCAGAAGAAGAACAATTAGATGAGGAAAATGTATATGGCTATCAAGAAGAGCCAGAGGAAGAAGAAATAGTAGAAGATAAAAGATTGTTTGGAAGAAAAGGTAAAGTTGTAAATATGCCACAAGCAGGACAAGCAGTAAAAATGGTAATTTCACAACCAACAACTTTTGAACAATCAGATGAAATATGTGCATTTTTAAAAGAAAGGAAATCAGTTATTGTAAACTTGGAATATGTAAACAAAGACATTGCAAGAAGAATAGTTGATTTTATTAGTGGTGGAGTTTATGCATTAGATGGATATATTCAAAAAATATCAAATTCTATCTTTTTAGTTGCACCATCAAACTATGAAATTACAAACGAAATGGCAAGAGAGGAAATGAGAAGCAAACTTTCTGTTTCTTGGTTAAAAAACAATAATATCAATTAATCATGTAGGAGGAAAAAAATGATAACACCTTTAGATCTTGAAAATAAAAAATTTTCAAAACAAATGATGAATGGATATAGTGTAGAAGAAGTAGATGACTTTTTAGATGATTTAACAGTAGAATATACCAAAAACTACAAAGAAGTAACAGAATTACGTGCAAAAGTAGAAGAACTAAACAAAAGCTTAGTACAATACAAAAGCATGGAAGACACTTTACAAAATACACTTGTTGTAGCACAAACAACAGCAGAAGAACTAAAAAATGTAGCCAAGAAAAAAGCAGACCAAATGATAGAAGAAGCCAAAGGTAGTGTTAAAAAACAAATAGATGAATTAGACACACAAATCATGTTAAAACAAAAAGAATTTGATGATTTAAAAAGACAATTTGATATATATAGAAGAAAAATGGAATCCTTAATTGTATCACAAGGAGAATTACTAAAAGAAATAAACAAAAATGAGGATGAAGAATAATAAACAAAGGAGAAAACAGTTGAAATTTTATATTTTAACTGCTTTTTTGTTTTTATTTGTTAATTCAAAGGAAAAATATTACAAAACTGTTAAATGTATGTTACAATTCCGTGAATTCTATTGACTTTATGCAAAAATGATATAAAATAATAACATAGGAGAAGTGTATATGCGAATTATTGCCGGAAAAGCACGAGGAACAAAATTATATACGTTAGAGGGGCTTGAAACAAGGCCAACACTAGATAGAGTAAAAGAATCTTTTTTTAATATTATACAAAATGAAATTACAGATAGCGTTTTTTTAGATTTGTTTTCAGGAAGTGGAGCTATTGGTTTAGAAGCAGTAAGTAGAGGAGCCAAAAAAACGATATTATGCGAAAAATCTAACAAAGCAATAAACATAATTAAGAAAAATATTGAAAAAACACATTTTGAAAAACAAGTAGAATTATATGAAGGAGATTATGAAAAATATCTTATAGAAAAAGCAAAAGAAAAGCCGGATATAATTTATATAGACCCACCATATAAAACGGATTATGCAATAAGAGCAGTTGAACTTCTGCAAGAAAAGCAATTACTAACTAAAGAAACAATTCTTGTAGTAGAAACAGATAGAGAAGAAATGATAGAAATGTTGAAGAACATAAATAAAATAGATATAGAAAAAATAAAAAAATACGGTAGAGCGAGTTTGATTTTTTTAAGAAAAATTGCTTAAATAAGAAAGGGGTAAAACCATGGAAATATTCACATTGCTAGATACATTAGAAGACCTATTAGAAAATGGAAGAAATCTACCATTTTCAGCAAAAACAATTGTGGACAAAGAAGAATTGTTAGATTTAATTAAAGAAATTCGTATCAAACTTCCAGACGAATTGAAACAAGCAAAATGGGTAAAAGAAGAAAGAGAAAGAATTTTAGTTGAAGCTCAAAAAGAAGCAGACGACATAGTGAAAGAAGCAGAAAATAGAATTATTGCTATGATTGATGAACACGAAATTACTAAAAAAGCATATGATCAAAAAGCAGAAATTATCGAGACAGCAAACGAAATGTCTAGAGAAATTACAAAAGGAACAAAAGAATATGCTGATAATTTACTAGGAGATACCGAATCTGTTTTAACAAATACATTAGCAAAATTAGAAGAAAATATGAGTCAAGCAATAAATTTAATGCAACTTTCTATGGAAGAAAACATCAAAACAATACAAAATAGTAGAAAAGAGTTGAAATAGAGATGGCAAGAAAAAGAACAAATAATGGAAATCAATATGGAAAAAGAACAGCAAAAAGAACAGCAAAAAGAACAACAAAAAAACAAGCAACTAAACTAGATATGGCAATTGTTATCTTGTTTATTTTAAGTATTCTTTCTGCTGTTTTAATATATACAAAGTCAGGAATTATAGGTGTAAAATTAACAGAAATATTAGGAGGAATAATAGGAATTATTCGTTATGTACTACCAATCGGAATATTTGCACTTGCTATTAAGGTTGCCTGTGAAGACAGTTATGAATTAACATATAAATTAGCTCAATACATAATATTTATAGTTACAATTTCAACATTAGTAGCAACATTTCAAATTTCAGGAGGAGAATTAATTGCATCAAAAGAAATCACAGAAGTTGTAAAAGATGCATATACAATTGGAACAACAGGAGCAGGAGGAGGAGCTGTTGGAGCAGCTATTGCTGTGCCACTAGTAAATTTACTAGGAACATTTGGAACAATTATTTTAAGCTTAGGTATAGCAATTTTACTTGCAGTATTCATGTTTGGAATTAGCATGAAAGAAATTGTACAAGGAATAGTAGAAAATTCTAAAGAACGCAAAGAAAATCGTAGACAAGCACGTTATGAAGCAAGGCAACAACAAAAAGAAGAACAAATGCAAACAAAACAATTGACAAAACAAATTGAACAAGATGAAATGGGAGAACAAATAAAAATCAACTTTGGGGGAAGAATAGTAGAAGAAAACACAAACAACAACTTGAAAAAATATGACCATACGGCTGATAATATAGTTCCATTAACACACGAAACAAAGAGAAGCGGAATTTTCAATATGCTACAAGAAGATGATAAAAATCAAAATCAACAAGAAAATAAGGCATCACAACCAGATGAAATTGAAAATAATTTATTTAAACAAGAAGAACAACAAAAAGAAGATAAAACAAAAGAAGTATTACAACTAGAACATGCTGTAGTTGTAGAAGACGAACATTATGAATATCCATCAGTAGAACTTTTAGCAAAACCAAAACAAAAGGCATTAAAAGGTGGAGCTAAGGCATTAACAGAAACAGCAGCAAAATTACAAAAAACTTTATATAGTTTTGGGGTTTCAGCAAAAGTAGAACATGTTTCAGTAGGCCCAGCAATCACACGTTATGAACTAAAACCAGCTGAAGGTGTTAGAGTTAGCAAAATAGCTAATCTAGCAGATGACATAGCATTAAATTTAGCAGCAGAAACAATACGTATAGAAGCACCAATTCCAGGTAAACAAGCAGTAGGAATAGAAGTACCAAACAAAGAAAAACAAGCTGTAAATTTAAGAGAAGTTATAGAAAGTGACGAATTCCAAGACAGTGAATCAAAATTAACAGTTGCATTAGGAAGAGATGTTGCAGGTAGCATACAATTAGCAGACATTGCAAAAATGCCACACGTTTTAATTGCAGGTTCAACAGGTTCAGGAAAAAGTGTGTGCATAAACACAATAATTACAAGTATTATATATAAAAGCAAACCAAGTGAAGTAAAACTTGTTATGGTAGACCCAAAAGTTGTAGAACTTTCAGTTTATAACGGAATTCCACACTTACTAATACCAGTAGTTACAGACCCTAAAAAAGCAGCAGGAGCATTAGCATGGGCGGTACAAGAAATGGATAACAGGTACAACCTATTTGCAGAAAAAGGAGTTAGAGATTTAAAAGGATATAACAAAGCAATAGAAAAAGATGAAGGTGCAGGAAAACTCCCACAAATAGTTATCATAGTAGACGAGCTTGCAGATTTAATGATGGTAGCAGCAAAAGATGTAGAAGAATCAATATGCCGTTTAGCACAAAAAGCAAGGGCAGCAGGTATGCACCTAGTAATTGCAACACAAAGACCATCAGTAGATGTAATCACAGGTTTAATCAAAGCAAATGTACCATCAAGAATAGCATTTGCAGTATCTTCACAAGTAGACTCTAGAACAATCCTAGATAGTGTAGGTGCAGAAAAACTTTTAGGAAAAGGAGATATGTTATTTTTCCCATCAGGAGCACCAAAACCAGTCAGAGTTCAAGGAGCATTTGTATCAGATGAAGAAGTAGAAAAAATAGTAGATTTCGTAAAACAAAATGGTACAGCAACATATAGTGCAGATATCCTAGAAAGCATTGAAAATAACAATAAAGATGATAAAGAAATTACAGAAGCAACTAATGATGATGATGGCGCAGATGATTTATTAATGGATGCAATACAAACAGTTGTAGAAACAGGTCAAGCATCAACATCATTTATACAAAGAAGATTTAAAGTAGGTTATGCAAGAGCAGGAAGAATAATAGACCAAATGGAAGAAAGAGGAGTAATTTCAGGTTACGAAAGAAACAAACCAAGGGAAGTTCTAATGACATTAGAAAAATTAGCAGAATTAAAAACTGGAACAAATGATGTTAAAGAACAAAAAACATAGAGCGAACAATAAACAGGAGATAAAATGGAAAGAGCAAGATTGGAAGAAGAAATTAAACAATTAAATAGAATCTATGAGATGATTGAGGATGAACTACCTGAATTTTTTGAGTTTTTTAATATAGAATACAACGAAGAATTTATAGAAACATTAGACGATAATAAAGAAGAGAATCTGTTAAAGAGCATAGTATCAAACATAGAGCGAAACCTCACACCAGAAGACCTAGACTATTTCTATGAGCATATAGACACTAGAATATATCCATTTTTACTAAATACTGAAAGAAAAATAAAAAAATTGCAAACAAATTCTTATATAGATGAATACACCAAATCAGATATTGTAAAATCACTAGAAACAGATGAACAAAAAATACCATTTATAGAAGAACTATGTTCATCAGATTATATAAGCTATTCAATAGCTTCAGCAATAGCTAGTTTATCAAGTGATACAACAAAAATGAAGTATATAAAAACATTAGTACAAAAAAATAATAATTGGTATGATTATAACACAATAATGATCGTAAAAAGCCTACAAGATGATTCTTTAAAAATAGGAATATTAGACGAAGTATATGATATTTCACAAGCAGAAATAATATCATCATTCAAAGATGATGCAAAAAAAATAGAATTTTTGGAAAGATTAAAAAATCAAGGAAAAGCAATAGTTATTGCTAGCTTACAATCAGAAGAATTAAAAATAGAACAACTAAAAAAATTAGAGGGAATAAAAAAACAAAATATAGTAAAAAGTTTAAAAAGTGATGAAGCAAAACTGACTTTCTTAAATGAATTTAATGAAGAAGAAAAAATAGAAATTATAAAAACATTTGCAACAGATGAAGCTAAAATAAAAGCATTAAGCATGCAAAAACTTGAATATAATCAAGCAATAATCATAGGAACATTAAAAGACGATATAAAGAAAATAGAACTTCTAGAAGGAGTTACACAGCAGGAAAGTAGAGAAAAAATAATATCAAATATAAGAAGTGAACAAGGAAGAAAACTATTTCTAAAAAGAACACAAGATCAAAAAGAAGTAAAATATGTATTAAAAAATTTTACAAAAGATGAAATGATTGAATTCTTTTCTGAAACAAGTACACAACAAAAATATCCAGAGATATATAGTATATACAGAAAAATCTATGAAAATGCTAGTCCTAGCAAAAAAACAGATGCAAAATATACTTCTTTTGGACTACCACCAAATATGACAATAGGTGTTGAAATAGAAGCAGAAGGTGAAAATAGTGAAATAATAATGCATGCAAGACAACTAAGAGGAAACAAAGCAAAAAATGATGAATCACTTACAGACGGCGTTGAAGTAATAACAGGAATTATGCACGATACAAAAGAAGATGTATCAAACATCTACGAAGTAGCAAATCTAATGCAAGATTTAGGTTTAACATCTTCTAATAACTGCCGGAGGACATATACATATTGGAGCAGATTATATAGAAACAAATGAACAATGGCAAGAACTACTTGAACTATGGGTAAATGCAGAAGAAATTTTGTGTTTAATATCAAATAAACCAGGTGAATTACCAAGAGAAGGAGCATATGTTGAACCAATCGGGTCAAAGTTTAAAGAAAGTAATATAAATAGCAAACAAAACAGTGATGCTTTTGTAGAAGATGCTAAAAAAATACAAAGCACTAGACGTGCAACTTTAAATTTATTAAATGTACATCATGGAAAAAATACAATAGAATTTAGACTTTCAAATGGAACACTAGACCCTAATACATGGATTGAAAACATAAAACTATATGGAAGAATAGTGCAAAAAGCAAAAGAACTAGGAATATTAAAATCTAAACACAAAAATAAAGAAGAAATAATACCAGAAGAAAAAACAGAGTTAAAATATCTTAGTATATTAAAATCACAAGTATCAAATGAACAAAAAATGGATGCACTAATGAAAATACTTTTTGATGAGGAAGAAAGAAAAGTTTATGACGAAAGATATCAAGTAAACAGCGAACTAGAAAAGAAAAATCAAAGAATCGAAGAATTGAAAAGTCTATTTGGAGAATTAGATTTTGAACAAGTATATCAGGGTACAGAAATAAAAACAACTATTATTCAAGATCTTGTTCAGCAAGAAGAACTGCTCGTAAACCTGAAAGGAGAAGAGGGAAGGTAAAAGGCATGAAACAAATCATAGTGGTGGAACATGGAGAAAAGTATCAATATAATAAAAAAAGAGAAATGGTAGAAGACTTTTTAGGTAAAGACTTTTATGAGCTACCAGAAAATAAAAAAATAAATAGATTAAGACTAAAAACCTATATGAATGCTTCGCTAAACAATACCGAAATTAGAGATCTCATTAAAGGCGAAAAAGCAAAAAAAATGAATGAAAAGCAGTATATAGTTTTAGATGAAGACACCTTTTTATTGTCACTTGCAAAAAATAATGATATTGTTTTATATGAAAATGAATCAAGCGAAGAATTCACCAAAAGGATAGATAAATCAAATTTAGAAAGAATTGCAGAACACTATATTAGAGTAAATGATTGTGTAAACAAAATACTAGAAAACAAATTGGGACCAGAAAGAATAGAAACTGAAGAAAAAAAGGAAGAGATAAAAGATAATGAGGGAAGAATATAGAAAAGCATTATCAGAAGTTAATCAAATATTATTAAATACTGATGAAGAAGTAGTTGCTAAAATTCCAAAAAGATTTCAAGAATTTGTAAAAAACAATATGGATGAAGAACACAAACTTGAGATTAAAGAAGGACAAAGCTTAATAGAACAAAATATAATGTCAGAAACAAAACAAATTTTAGCTTTGATTTACAGAGATTATATATGTTCAAAAGAAAAGAGAGAAGAATTAATAAATCAAGAAATTGAAAAAAGAAAAAAGGAAGAAGAAAGTTATAAAATAAACTTTCAGCAAAATAGAAAGAAAGAAGAAAGTATCGAAGAAAAGCTAGAAAATGCAGAAGAAAAGGCACTTATAAAGCCAGAAGAAAAATGGTATCAAAAGATAATCAATAAAATACTAAAAATTTTTAAAATAAAATAATTATATAGAAAGGAGAAGCGTTTTGCAAAAGAAAGCAGATAAATTATTAGAAAAAATTGTAAAAAAAGATTTTAATAATGAACTAGAAATAGTACTTGAACAAAAGGAATTCTCAGAGGACGCAAAAAGCATACTCCTTAATATCTTATATAAAATAGAAACAGCGTATAAAGATATAGAAACTGTAAAGCCAGATATATTCTCAAAAGAAGAATATATTACAAAACTAATAGGGACGATAAAGCAACAATGTTCATCAATAAAACTTGTTCGAATGGACGATAAAAATTCACAAATACCAGAAAATAGAACATTTTTTATTGATAAAAATAAAAAAGAAATAGAATGTTACCCAATAGAAAGAAAAATCTTATACGCTATTTGGAAAATGGGGAAAAAAGAGCGTATCGTGAAAAGTAATAATTTTCTTATTGATATTGCTCTTTCTGATTTTTTAAATATAGGAAACGCAATAGATTTAGTAGAACCATTGCGTGATTTTAATGGGTATTCATGGACAACCCTACCAACAGAAATAGAAAGTATAGAACACTATTTAGCATATCAAAATCTACGCATGTTAATAGGAAATAAATTTTTAAATAATTGGATATATCATCAAGAAACATTAATTGATTATTATTCTGATTTGATAGAAAATTTAAAACAACAATATACGGAAAAAAACGCAGATAAAATCATGCAAGAAATAAACACTATTGCAATATTAGCAGAAAAAAAATATAATTCCAGCAACATAGAAAAATATGAAAAAGACAAAAACAGATTAGAAACAGAATTAAAGAACATGCAAGATAAAGAAAAATACACAGAAACAATCACAAAAGAAAAATTAGAATTAGCAAAAAAGATAAGAAGATTAGATAAAATTTTAAATAACAAAGATCTATTACATCAAGAATATGTAAAGAGAAATGAGTTATTACCATTAGAAGAAAAAATATTTAGTATGAGGGTATTATCAGACATCATGGTAAGAGAAAGAGAAGCAACTTACCAAAAAATGCAAGATTTAAATTATAACTTAAATCCAAAGAACTTTGTAAAACATAAAAAAGAACTAGAAGAACAATATCAATATCTAAAATTATTAGATACAGAAGATATAGAAAAAGAAATATTTAATAATTTAGCCAAATTACAAAAAACATTTTTAACATGCCTTTTAATACAAATAGATAAAGCAACAACAAAACAAGAAATAGTCACATTATTATATCAAATGCGCTATTACTTACAACTACCAATTACTCGTGAAAAAACAATAGTTGAAACAATACCAGAAAAATGGTTAAAACCAGTCATACAAAAATTACTAGAAAAGGCAGAAGAACTAAAAGCAATTCAAAAATTCAGTCAAGATGAAAATATCACATATATAATTTGGAAATATATCTTTAAAGTAAGAGCAATAAAAATAGAAGACTTATCCATCAAAATAACGAAAGATAAACAACAATATATTTTACAAATTTTTGATGAAAATATTTTTGAAGAAAAAATATCAATTACTGAATTTCAAGAAAAACTTGATATAAAACCAAACAAAAGAATAAAGATTTTTGAATAAAATCAATACTTTGGAAAGGAAAGTGATGAGATGAAAATTACATTTTTAGGAGCAACAGAATCTGTTACAGGTTCAAATTTTTTAGTAGAAGCAGCTGGAAAAAAATTCATAGTAGACTGTGGTTTATGGCAAGGAAAAGCAGAATATGAAGACTTGAATTTTCAAGAATTTGAATTCAATCCAGCTGAAATTGATTTTATGTTATTAACACATGCACATATAGACCATTCTGGTAGAATTCCAAAACTATATAATGAAGGATTTAAAAACAAAATTTATGCACACAAAGCAACATGTGATTTATGTGCATTAATGCTTCCAGACAGTGGACATATACAAGAAATGGAAAGTGAATGGAAAAACCGCAAAAGAATGCGTAAGGGGGAAGAACCACGTGACCCAATTTATACAGCAGAAGATGCAGTAAAATCATTGCAAATATTTGAACCAGTAAAATATGATGAAATAATAGATATTACAGAAAACATACATGTACGTTTTAATGATGCAGGACATATGTTAGGATCTAGTATTATTGAATTATGGGTAGATGAAGATGGGAAAACGACAAAAACAGTATTTACAGGAGACTTAGGAAATAACGACATCCCATTGTTAAGCTCACCAACAATGATAGATAATGCGGATTATTTAATTATGGAATCAACATATGGTAGCAGATTGCACATGAGAAATGATGAAAAAGCAGAACTATTCTTAAAAATTGTTTCTGAAACCTTAGATAAACAAGGAACAGTTGTAATACCATCATTCGCAGTAGGTAGAACACAAGAAATTTTATATGAAATAAATAAACTAAAAGACATTAGAAAAGATGAAGAATTCCAAAAGCAATATCAAACATTAATGAAAGCACCAGTGTTTGTAGATAGCCCATTAGCAATATCAGCAACAGAAGTATTTAGAGAAAATATGGATTTATTTGACGAAGAAACACAAGCAGAAATGCAAAAAGGTGATAATCCGCTAGAATTTCCAGGCTTACAATTCACAATGACAACAGAAGAATCAAAAGCATTAAACGAAGACCCTAAACCATGTATTATAATATCAGCAAGTGGTATGTGTGAAGTAGGAAGAATAAAACATCATTTAAAACATAATTTATGGAACCCAAACAGTACAATACTATTTGTAGGTTACCAAGCACCAGGAACATTAGGCTATAACATTGTAAATGGAGCAAAAAAAGTAAAAATATTTGGAGAAGAAATTGCAGTTAATGCACGAATAGAATATATTGAAGGATATTCAGGACATGCAGACCAAGAAGGCTTGATGAATTTCATATATTCATTTATCAATAAACCAAAACATATCTTTTTAGTACATGGAGAAGAAGAATCAAAAAATATACTAAAAGAAAAAATAGAAACTGAAACCAGTTTACCGGTAATAATACCAGAATTTGGAGAGACCTTCGAATTAGATCAAGAAGTAACCATGACAAACAAGATAGAACGCAGAATGCCAGAAATGAGCTTGAAACGCGAAGTAATGAATCGTCTAGAAAAATTAAAAGACGAAATCAAAGACATGGAAAACTATGTGCGTGAAGACATGGGAAATACAAACATTAAAGATGAAGATGTATTCAGAATTAACGAAAAAATTAAAGACCTAGAAAAACAAATATTAAATGTAGTAGAAGGATAAATTATCCTTAGAAAGGAATACGATAAGAAATGGAAAATAAATACCTAAATGAAGCAATAATAGGCAATAAAAGTATGTTAGCAACATTTACAGAAAAGGGAGAATTGCAAAGATTATATTTCCCATGTAAAGACCAAAAACAATATATTAACTTTTTTCACACAGGTGTCAAAATAAATAACTCAGATGTCATTTATTTACATGATGACATCAATAATACATACAAACAATATTATGACACAGACACAAACATTTTAAATACTGAAATAACAAATACATATTTCAATTTAAAAACGCTACAAACAGACTATGTGTTAATGAAAGAAGATGTTTTAGTAAAAAAATATACTTTCATGAATGATGCTATAATCGATCTAGACATTCAATTTTATATACACGCAGGTTTTATAACAGACTACAATAACATGACAAGTTGCAAAATAGTAGATGGTGGGATGTTACATTATGCACATGATTATACAATATCAACATTTGCAAAAGGATATAAATTAGCAAAGCACCAAATACATGGAAGTAAAGACACAATAAAACGTGGCGAAATATATGATAAAGACTATATAGGAATGTCACCAGAAGGAAGTATATGCTATGATATTGGACTTTTAAAACCAGGAGAAAAGAAAGAAATATATATTGTTTGTACAATAGGTGAAAATACAAATATTTCAAAAATAGAAGATGAAATAGAAAGATTAAAAAGAATAGATTATTCAAAAGAATATAGCAATGTAAAAGCATATTGGAGAAAATATGTAAAAGACCATAATGGATTAAATTTAAAAGAACCAAAAAATGCATATGAAGAAAAAATATTTGAAATCTATAGACGTAGTATATTATTATTTCCATTGTTAACAAACCAAGAAACAGGAGGAATAATAGCATCACCAGAAGTAGACGAAAATTTAACACAATGTGGAAGATATGCATATTGCTGGCCAAGAGATGCAGTATTTATTACAAAAGCAATGGACATCTTGAAAATGGAAAAAGAAACAGAAAAATTTTATAAAATATTCTGCAAAAAAACTCAAAGTAAAAATGGAATGTGGGAACAGAGATTCTTTACAGATGGAAAATTAGCTCCATCTTGGGGATATCAGGTAGATGAAACAGCAAGTGTAGTTTATGGTGTATACCAACACTATTTGGTAACCAAAAATGAAAAATTCTTAAAAGAAACATTGCCAATGTGTGAAAGAGCAATAGATTTCTTAAAGAGATATGTACAAGATTGGATAGAAAATGAAGACAACCCAGAACATAAATATCATATAAGTTATGATTTATGGGAGATGTGTGAAGGAATACATCTATATTCTTTAGCAAGCATTTATTCAGCATTTGAAACAATTTTAAATATATATCGTATTCTAGGCAAAAATGTATCAGATTTTGAACATAACAGACTAAAAGAGGAAAAAATAGAAAAAAGCAAAAGAGAATTAGAAAGATTGTTAAATATAATAAAACAATACATAAACAATAATTTATTTGATGAAGACAAAAAATGTTATGTAAGAAATCCAGAAGATAGAAAAATGGACATTAGTTTACTTGGAGCAGTAGTACCATTTCACGTACTAAGACCAAAAGAGAAAAAAGTACAAAATACAATAGAAAAAATTAATATGTGTTTACGAACATACACAGGAGGTTATCAAAGGTTTGAACAAGATCATTATAGAAATGGAAACCCTTGGCCAATAGCTAACCTTTGGATGACATTATATTATCTAGAAGCAGGCGAAAAAAGAAAAGCAAGAGAAACATTTGAATTTGTAATTAAAACAGTTGGAAAACACTATTTCCTAGGAGAACAAATAGATAATAGCACAATGAAACCAGACTGGGTAATAGGCTTAGGATGGTCACATGCAATGTTTATTATTGTATTAGAAAAATTCTTAGGAAAATAACAATAAAAATAGTTGCAAAGTAATCTTTTTTGATATACAATGGTATTGCCCAAAGAAAAATGGGTAAAATAAAAATAGCCCAAAAGGCGAGGATGAGGAGGAATTAAAATGTCAATAAAATTAGGAATTAATGGATTTGGAAGAATAGGAAATTTATCATTTCAAGCAGCACTTGAAAGAGAAGGAGTTGAAGTCGTTGCAATAAATGATCCTTTCATAACAGCAGACTATATGGCATATATGACAAAATTTGATACAGTACATGGAAAATTTGCAGGAGAAGTATATGAAAAAGACGGCAATCTTGTTGCAAACGGAAAACAAATAAAAGTATATAATGAAATGGACCCACACAACATACCATGGGGAGAATTAGGAGTAGAATATGTGTTAGAATGTTCAGGAGTATTTACAACAATCGAAAAAGCTAAAGCACATATAGAAGCAGGAGCAAAACAAGTAATAATTAGTGCACCATCAAAAGATGCTCCAATGTTTGTTATGGGTGTAAACCATACAGAATATCAACCAGAAATGGATATTGTATCAAATGCATCATGCACAACAAACTGTTTAGCACCATTGGCAAAAGTAATAAATGATAATTTTGGAATAAAAGAAGGCTTAATGACAACAGTACACAGCACAACAGCAACACAAAAAACAGTAGATGGAGCATCTAAAAAAGATTGGAGAGGTGGAAGAGCAGCGGCAGCAAATATTATACCATCATCAACAGGAGCAGCAAAAGCAGTAGGAAAAGTAATACCATCACTAAATGGAAAATTAACAGGAATGGCATTTAGAGTTCCAACAGTTGATGTATCAGTAGTGGATTTAACATGTAACTTAGAAAAACCAACAACATATGAAGAAATATGTGCTACTATGAAAAGAGCATCAGAAAATGAAATGAAAGGAATAGTAGAATATACAGATGAAGCAGTAGTATCATCAGACTTTATTCATGACAGCCATACATCAATATTTGATGCAACAGCAGGTATCATGCTAACAGATACATTTGTAAAATTAGTAGCATGGTATGATAATGAATGGGGATATTCAAACAAACTAGTAGACTTAGCATGTTATATAGCAACAAGAAAATAATATCCAAAAGGCTAAAAATCGAATAACACTTATCACTAGATAGGTGTTATTTTGCTTTTTGAAAGATAAAGGAAAAAACACTTTAAACATGAAAAAACGAAAAATGTAAAGAAAAACCAAAAATTTACTATGAAATAAAAATTGACATATAATATCCGCAAATGATATAGATAGAGATGGATAAAAAATATTAAAAAACATATACTAAAATAGGGAGTGATTATATTGGAACAAACTACAATTGAAGATTTAGAAAAAAAATTAAAACAATGGGAAAATCAAACTATAATATTTGATCTGACAGGATTAGTATGTACTACTGTAAGAATAGAATATGCAAAAATAACATCAACACAAGAAGATATAACAATAAAAAATCAACATCATAACGAAGATAAAATAATATTAAATAAACATCAAATAATGAAAATAATAAAAGATGAAGAAGAATGTTTTTTAGTAAAATTTGATGATTTACAAATGGTTAGAATTTGTAAATATAAAGAAATAGATATATAAGTGGGTTAAAATCAACAAAATTAACCCACAAAATTCTATTTTAAACTATTGGCAATATTCATACATAAATCAATATATAAAGCGTGATTTTTCTCTGGAATAGTTTTGAATAACTCTATAAAAGTTTTATCAGCATTTACTGCAGTAATACCAAAAATAAGATAATCTAAACTACATTGCAAAATAGTTGCAATTTTACAAACTGTTGACAAACTAGGAATACTATAACCCCTTTCAATTTCACTAATATAAGAAGGGCAAACATCAATTAATTCAGATAATTTTTCTTGAGTAATACCAAGCTCTTTTCTCTTAAGTTTTACTCGTTTTCCAATTTCTATATAGTTCAATTCATCCATTTCTATAATCAGTCCTTTCTGCAGTACAAATTAACCTAATTAGTTTGTAACTGTTTCACTAATATTTTATACTGAAAGTGTGCAAAATAAAACAAACTAATACTATCAAGATACAACTGATAGTAAACAAAATATTTCATAAATAACTGACACAAAATATTGACAAAAAACATTAGAATAGTATAGAATAAATATGGAAAAATAACGAAAAAGGAATGTGATTAAAAATGCAAAAGAAAATGAAAAGAGAAAATGGTTCTGTAACAATTTTAGTGCTAGCAAGTATTTTTGTAATTTTAATAGTTCTTATAAATTTATATGTAGCATCAACAAATGAGTCAAGGAGCCAAAAAGAAGCACTTAGAAAAATACAAGAAGCATATAGCATGACAGATGAAGAAATAGAGCAAATGTATAATAAATTAACAGATGGAAGTATTGAAAAAGTAAATGCACCACAACTTATGGTAGGAATGAAAAAAGTAATGTATACACTACCAACAGAAAACACAAAAGGTGCAATAGTACAAGAAGGAGAAGCGGACTTTAAAGAAAATGAATGGTATTCATATGCAAACAAACAATGGGCAAATGCAAAAACAGAAGACGGAAGCATTTGGGTATGGATTCCAAGGTTTGCCTATAAAACAACAGCAAACGGAATAAAAATCAAATTTCTATTAGAAACAACAGATGAATATTATGATGACCAAGGTAATATACAAACAGCCAAAAGAGAAGGCGATGAAAATACAGAATCAAGCTATGTGGTACATCCAGCTTTCACAAAACAAACAGATGACGGCGAAACAAAAGAATTAGAAGGAATTTGGATATCAAAATTTGAAGCAGGCTATGCTGGTGAAAATAATAATGCGCCAGTTAAAAAAGTTGAAGAAGATGCTACAACAAATTACCCAACTTTCCAAGGGCTAACATATTCTGTAGATAAAGAAACAGAAAATGATATTTTAGAAAACTTAACACAAGCTGGAAATATATATGGACTAACACAAAAAACAAGTAGCCATGAAACAAAAGAAGTAGAAGTAGAAGCAATATTGTTATTGATAAAAAGCGAATATGGAGCAGGAGAAGCAAATATATGCACTAATAGTGTAAAATTAAATGAGAGCCTAAACACAGAAGAAACACAAAATCAATATCAAGTAACAGGTGTTACAACAGGAAAACAAGAAGGACAAGCAACAGAAGAAAATATTACAAGTATAAACAACACAACAGGAAACAACCCAACATCAGAAGGTGTATATACATGGAATCAAAAATCAGGAGAAAAAGCAAGTTCAACAGGAACAATATATGGAATTTATGATTTTAATGAAAACAAAGAAACAGATAAATTATTAGGAAATAGAGCAACTTTAGTTGCAAAATAAAAAGAATAAAAAAGAATACTTGAAAAGTATTCTTTTTTGGTATAAAATAGTATTGCCAACAATATTTAGGAAATAATAAAACATAAGAAAGGATGAGGAAAATGAATAAAAAAACTGTAAAGGATGTTGATTTAAAAGGAAAGAAAGTATTTGTAAGATGTGACTTTAATGTACCAATGGATGAAAATCAAAATATCACAAACAACACAAGAATAGTTGCAGCATTACCAACAATAAAATATCTATTAGAACAAAATTGCAAAATAATATTAGCATCACATTTAGGCAGACCAAAAGGAGAATTTAAGCCAGAATTTTCTTTAAAACCAATTGCAAAAGAACTATCAAAACTATTAGGAAAAGAAATAATCATGGCAAAAGATGTTATAGGTGAAGATGCTATGCAAAAAGCAGCAAACCTAAAAGAGGGAGAAATATTGTTGCTAGAAAATGTTAGATTCCACAATGAAGAAACAGACAATGACCCAGAATTCTCTAAAAAATTAGCATCTATGGCAGAAATATTTGTAAATGATGCATTTGGAACAGCACATAGAGCACATAGTTCTACAACAGGAATAGCAAGCTATATTCCTGCAGTATCAGGATTTTTAATAGAAAAAGAACTAAAATTTTTAGGAAGTGCAATAGAAGATCCAGCAAGACCATTTGTAGCAATTTTAGGAGGAGCAAAAGTTTCAGATAAAATAGGAATAATTGACAACCTACTAGAAAAAGTAGACACATTAATCATCGGAGGAGGAATGGCATACACATTTTTAAAAGCGCAAGGCTATGAAGTAGGAAATTCAATATGCGAAACAGACAAACTAGATTTAGCAAAACACCTAATGGAAAAAGCAAAAGAAAAAGGTGTGAAATTCTTATTACCAGTAGACACAAAAATTGCTAAAGAAGCAAGTGAAACAGCTGAAAGTAGAACAGTAAAATGCACAGAAATACCAGCAGATGAAGAAGGCTTTGATATTGGAGAAGAAACAATAAAAGAATTTATAGAAGAAATAAAAACAGCTAAAACAATAGTATGGAATGGACCTCTAGGACTATTTGAAGTAAGCCAATTTGCTATTGGAACAAACGAAATAGCAAAAGCAGTTGCCGAAACTGATGCAACAACAATAATAGGTGGAGGAGATTCAATATCAGCTATAAAAAAAGCCGGAGTAGAAGATAAAATAACACACATTTCTACTGGAGGAGGAGCATCATTAGAATTTTTAGAAGGAAAAAAATTACCAGGAATAGAAGCTTTAATGGATAAATAATTAGAAAGGGCAGTGAAAAATATGAGAAAAAAAATTATTGCAGGAAACTGGAAAATGAATAAACTTCCTAATGAAGCAATAGAATTTATAGAAGAAATAACACCACTAGTAAAAGATACTAAAAACGAAGTAATACTATGTGTGCCATATACAGATTTATTTTATAGTCTATTAACAGCACAAAATACAAACATAAAAATTGGCGCACAAAACATGCACTTTGAAGAAAAAGGAGCATACACAGGTGAAGTATCACCACAGATGCTAAAATCAATTGGAGTAGAATATGTAATTATTGGACATTCAGAAAGAAGACAATATTTTAATGAAACAGACGACACAGTAAACAAAAAAATAAAGGCAGCACTTGAAATCAAACTAAAACCAATTGTATGTGTAGGCGAAACTTTAGAACAAAGAGAATCAGGAAAAGCAGAAGAAATTATAACTAATCAAATAGAAAAGGCAGTAAAAGACATACCAGAGAAAGAGATACAAAACATAATAATTGCATATGAACCAATATGGGCAATAGGAACAGGAAAAACTGCAACAAATGAAGATGCAAACAATGCAATAAAGGCAATTCGTAACAAAATTTGTCAAATCTATGGACAAAATGTATCAGAAAGCATTATAATACAGTATGGTGGAAGTGTAAAATCCACAAATTGCAAAGAACTATTTACCATGTCAGACATAGATGGAGGTTTAGTAGGTGGGGCAAGTTTAGACCCACACGAATTTGCCAAAATCGTTAATTACGATAAATAGCGACAATAAAATAAACAAAAAAGGATGGTTAATATGAAGGACAAAGTAACAATGCTAATGATATTAGATGGCTTTGGCGACAACCCAAATAAAGATGGCAATGCAATCAAACTCGCAAAAACACCTAATATTGATGAACTAATGAAAAAATATCCACACACTGACATTTTTACAAGTGGACTACATGTAGGGTTACCAGAAGGACAAATGGGAAATTCAGAAGTGGGGCATACAAACATAGGAGCAGGAAGAATAGTATATCAAGAATTAACAAGAATTACAAAATCAATTGAAGAAGGAGAGTTCTTTACAAACGAAGAATTTATCAATGCAATAGACAACTGCAAAAAAAATCATTCTAAATTACACATTCTAGGACTAGTGTCAGATGGAGGAGTTCATAGCCATATTAGACATTTATATGGTCTATTAGAAATGGCAAAAAGAAGAGATTTTGAAGATGTATATGTTCACTGCTTTTTAGATGGTAGAGATACACCACCAGCATCAGGAGAAAGCTATATCATGCAATTACAAGACAAAATGAAGGAAAAAGAGATAGGAAAAATTGCAACAATATCAGGAAGATTTTATGCAATGGACAGAGATAAAAGATGGCAAAGAATACAAAAATGCTATGATGCAATGGTAAAAGGAGAAGGTATAAAAGCAAGTTCTGCAATTAAAGCAATCGAAGATTCTTATCAAAAAGAAGTATTTGATGAATTTATTGAACCAACAGTAATTTGCAATGGAGACAATCCAGTAGCAACAATAGAAAATGGAGACTCTGTAATATTCTTTAACTTTAGACCAGATAGGGCAAGAGAAATCACAAGAACAATTGTAGATAAAAACTTTTCAGAATTTGAAACAGAGCCACTTGATGTATATTATGTATGTTTTACAAACTATGATGAAACAATGCCAAATGTACATGTAGCATTTGAAAAAGAATTACTAAAAAACACATTTGGAGAAGTAGTAAGTAAAAACAAATTAACACAATTAAGAATTGCAGAAACAGAAAAATATGCACATGTTACATTTTTCTTTAATGGTGGGGAAGAAAAACAATATGAAGGTGAAGACAGGATTTTAGTTCCTTCACCAAAAGTAGAAACATATGATTTAAAACCAGAAATGAGTGCATATGAAGTAACTGACAAAGTAGTAGATGCATTAAAAAATGATAAATATGATGTTGTAATATTAAACTTTGCAAACACTGATATGGTTGGGCATACAGGAAGCTTAGAAGCAGCAATAAAAGCAGTTGAAGCAGTAGATGAATGTGTTGGTAAAATAGTAGAAGTAATAGAGGCAAAAAAAGGAAATCTAATTATTACAGCAGATCACGGAAATGCAGAGCAGATGATTGATTATAAAACAGGAGAACCACATACAGCACATACAACAAACCCAGTTCCAATTATATTAGTAACAGATAACAAAGAATACAAACTAAAAGAAAATGGAAAATTAGCAGACTTAGCACCAACAATGTTAGACTTAATGGGAATTAAAAAGCCAAAAGAAATGACAGGTGAAAGTTTATTAGAAAAATAGAAGAGGTAATTTATGTTAAAACATACACAAAAAATCAAAGAATTGTATGAAGACATTCAAAAAACCATCTTTTATATGATACCAGAAAAATGGGAAAGTCTTTATCTATATTCTTCTGTAGTTGAAGAGAAGGAAAATAAAGAATCAGGCGAATTGTTTTTCTACTATATTCCAAAAGGAATCCTAAGAAAAAAGCCAGTAAATGTTTATGAAATTCCTTCAAAATTCAATATCGATGAAACTGAATACTTAAAACTAGTAGAAAATTTATACACAAAAATAAAAATATTAAGACAAGAATTTAAAAAACTAGAATTAGGCCACACATGGACAAATGTAACAATGATAATCCATAATTTACGTTTTTTAGTAGAATATAATTATGAAGACTTAACCCAATCTCCATTATCAAGTTATGAAAGGCATGTAATATGGAGATGCAAGTACCTAGGGGTTACATTAGAACAACTGACCAAAGAAGAAAAAGAAATATTAAAGAAATATGCAACAGGGCCAAAACTTTTAAGTAGAACCGAAAGATATGATGCAGGCATTTATATAAAAGACATTGAAAATACAGTAGATTATGATACTCAAGATTCAAAAAATTAGACATTAATTTTAGGAAGAAATTCCTATCAAATATATGGATTTATTCCACGTCATAAATAGAAAGGAGCAAAAAAAATGATTTATTCAAAAGAATTAGAAGAAATGTGTAAAGTAGCAAAAGGAGTAGACCATGGACCAGCACCAATTCCTGAAGAAGGAAAATGGGTAAAAGCAAAAGAAATTAAAGATATTTCAGGGCTAACACATGGAATTGGTTGGTGTGCACCACAACAAGGAGCATGCAAATTAACATTAAATGTAAAAGATGGAGTAATACAAGAAGCACTAATAGAAACCATCGGATGTTCAGGAATGACACACTCAGCAGCAATGGCAGGTGAAATTTTAACAGGAAAAACAATATTAGAAGCATTAAACACAGATTTAGTTTGTGATGCAATAAATACTGCAATGAGAGAATTATTCCTACAAATTGTATATGGAAGAACTCAAACAGCTTTCTCAGAAGGAGGATTACCAGTAGGAGCAGGACTTGAAGACCTAGGAAAAGGACATACAAGCCAAGTAGGAACAATTTATTCAAGTACATTAAAAGGACCAAGATATTTAAATTTAACAGAAGGTTACATAGTAGAATTAGGTTTAGATAAAGATGACCAAATTATTGGATATAAATATGTACATTTAGGAAAAATGATGGAAAATATCAAAAAAGGAATTGACCCAAAAGAAGCAATAGAAAAAGCATCAGGTACATATGGAAGATTTGATGAAGCAGTTAAAAAAATTGATCCAAGAAAAGAATAAAACTTCTTAAATAATATGGAAAGGAGTACATGGTTATTTAAACCATGCAAAAAATGTATGAAAATATATTTTTCAGGATCAATCTATGGAGGAAGGCAAAAACTAGAAACATACCAAACTTTAATAAAAGCTTTAAAACAATATGGAGAAATATTAAATGAAGAAATAGCAGATTCTCAAGTAATTGAAAAAGAAAAGCAAACAACAGATGAACACATATTTGAAAGTCTAGAAAAAAGGTTACAAGAGGCAGATATCATTTTTGCGGAATTAACAATACCATCAATAGGGGTAGGGTATGAACTAGGATATGCAGACAGCCATAATAAAAAAATAATAGGAATTTATGATACAACAATAGTACCAAAAATAACAACAATGGTAAGAGGAAACAAAAGAATCAAAACAATACCATATACAGATATTAATGAAATAATTAGTCAATTGGATAAGATATTAGAAAATTTTTAGGAGGTAAAAATATGGCAGTAACATTTGAAAGTTATGAAAGAAGAATAGACCAAATCAAACCAGTAATGGAAAAATATGGCATTAAAGATTTCGAAGATGCATTAGAAATATGCAAACAAAAAGGATTTAATCCATATGAAATAGTTAAAGGAGTACAACCAATTTGTTTCGAAAATGCAGCATGGGCATATACACTTCGGAGCAGCAATAGCAATCAAAAAAGGTTGCACAAAAGCAGCTGATGCAGCAAAAGCAATAGGAGAAGGCTTACAAGCTTTTTGTATTCCGGGTTCAGTTGCAGATGATAGAAAAGTAGGACTAGGTCATGGAAACTTAGCATCTATGCTATTATCAGAAGATACAAAATGTTTTGCATTTTTAGCAGGACATGAAAGTTTTGCAGCAGCAGAAGGTGCTATAGGAATTGCAAAATCAGCAAATAAAGTAAGAAAAGAACCACTAAGAGTTATATTAAATGGACTTGGAAAAGATGCAGCACAAGTAATTTCAAGAATTAATGGATTTACATATGTAAAAACAGAATTTGACTTTTTCACAGGAAAAGTAAAAGTTGTGGAAGAAATACCATATTCTGATGGTGAAAGAGCAAAAGTAAAATGCTATGGAGCAAATGATGTAAGAGAAGGTGTAGCAATTATGTGGATGGAAGATGTTGATGTATCTATTACAGGAAACTCTACAAA